>DAOVUR010000085.1 GCA_030632465.1 bacterium
CTCTGCTTAGCTCTACTGAAATGATGTTTTGCCACGAATGCACGAATGAACACGAAATGCCGACATGTTAGCATTAAAAAATCTTTCCATTTGTGAGTTGGTTATCGAACAATTCTTTTATGATTTATTTTTAGTTCTCCAAAATTTACAATTAGTGCTAGTTTTAGTTCTGAAATCTTCAGGTAGTTTATTGCCATAGCAGTGAATTTATCGGTTATATGTGATACTGCTTTAACTTCTAGTATGACTTTATCAAATACTACAAAATCAGCATAGAATTTGTGCGGCAAGATTTCTCCTTTATAGTTTACTGTATATTCTTTCTCGCGCTCAAAGGGGATGTTAGCTTTTTTGAATTCATATTCTATTGCGTCTTTATATACGATTTCCAGAAAACCAGGTCCAAGATTATTATGAACTTCAAAGCATGTTCCGATTATTTGGAAGCTTTCGTCTTTATGTATTATGGTGCTCATATTTCATGAAACTTTCTTGTTGGTCCTCTACTCTGCTATACTGAAATGATGTTTTGCCACGAATACACGAATGAACACGAATTGCTCTACGGTAATGTCGGCCTTTCGATTTTCGTGAACGAAAATACGAAATGCCGACATGTTAGCATTCAAAAAAATCCTTTTTATTCGTGCATTCGTGGCAAATACTCTTTCTAGTTTTCATTCGTGAGTTTGTCTTTTATTCGTGCATTCGTGGCAATTAGTTTTTCAATTTTTATTCGTGATTTGGGTTTTGTTCCTTCGTGTTTTAAAGAAGTTTTGTAGCATGTCGCGGCATTCGTGTTCTAGTACTCCGCCGATTACTCTACTTTTATGGTTTAAGTTTGGTTGGTCTAGGAGGTTAAAGGCTGATATGCCGCCTCTGAGTGGGTCGCTAACTCCGTAGACTACGATAGGAATACGAGCAAGCACGATTGCGCCAGCGCACATGGAGCATGGTTCTTTTGTGACGTATAGTACGGTGTTTAGTAGTCGCCAGTTTTCTAATGCTGATGCTGCTTGTGTTATAGCGATCATTTCTGCATGTGCGGTTGGGTCTTTTAATAGCTCTGTCTGATTATGGGCGGAGGCGATTAGGCGGGGTGGTTCTTGTTTTTCGGCGTTACCCATGTACATGATGACGCAGCCAGTTGGTACTTCTCCGGCATCGGCGGCCTTTTGTGCTTGGCGTAGTGCCATTTCCATATAATGTTGATGTATTTGTGTTTCCATATAAGGGAAAATGTAAAGGGTGAACGGTAAAGGGTAAAGGGTAAAAGAGGATTTGTTCCTTATTTTATCTTTATTAAGGTTAATTTCTTGTTAAATCGTGGGATTTCGGTACAGTTATGGGAAGTCAATTTGGGCGATTATTGAGATTTAAGGATTATAAATTATGGGTTACGAAGTTTTAGCGCGAAAATGGCGACCACAGCAGTTTGAGGATGTGGTTGGTCAGGGACATGTTACGCAAACGTTGCGTAATGCTATTGATAACAGTCGCCTGGCTCATGCGTATCTGTTTGTGGGGCCACGTGGTATCGGGAAAACATCATTGGCGAGAATATTTGCCAAAGCACTTAATTGTGCGGAGGGGCCGACTGGGTCACCTTGCGATAAGTGCGATTCCTGTAAGGAGATCACTGCGGGTAATAATCTGGATGTGCTGGAGATTGATGGTGCTTCCAATAATGGCGTTGATCAGGTGCGTGATCTGCGAGATGCAGTCCGCTATGCTCCTACGCGCGGACCTTTTAAGATCTACATTATTGATGAGGTTCATATGCTTTCGACAGCAGCTTTTAATGCGTTGTTGAAGACGCTGGAAGAGCCGCCGCCACATGTTAAGTTTATCTTTGCGACTACGGAGCCTGATAAGGTGTTGGCGACTATTATTTCTAGATGTCAGCGATTTGATCTTCGGCGCATACCGACTAATCTGATTATGGAGCGGTTGTTATTGATTGCGGATGATGAAGGTGTGACGGTTGATGAGGATGCTTTGCTTGCTATTGCTCGTGGTGCTGAGGGTGGGTTGCGTGATGCGGAGTCTGCACTGGACCAGCTTATTGCGTTTCGTGGTAATACGATTGTTGAGAGTGATGTATTGGCTGTTTTTGGTCTTGTTTCACGTAGTGTGATGGAGAATTTTGCTAATTGGATTATTGATGGTGATGTGCAGGCGATTTTGACTACGGTTGCTGATCTTGATGAGTCTGGCAAGGATTTGCGTCGTCTTATTATGGAGATGATAGGTTATTTCCGTAATCTGCTTGTCTGTCTTTATGTTGCTGATGCTGCGAATGGGCTTGATATGCCGGAGTCGCAGATTGTTATTCTGAAGGATCAAGCTAAGAAGACTAATAGTGGCCGTATAGTTAGGGTAGTGGAAATTTTGACTGAGGCTGAAGGTCGTATGAGAATGGCGCTTTCTGGGCGTACATTACTTGAGACGACATTGATCCGGTGCGCACGTGCGGCGACAGTTGTGACACTTGAAGAGATTTTGGATAAGGTAAATGCTTTGCGTAGTGGTGATGGAGGTGGGGCTGATGATGTTGGCTCCGGTGTATCGCCAAAAAAAGCGATTGCCGGTAAAGTGCCGGCACCGGTAGTTGTTGAGCCGGCAAAAGCAGAATCCGTAAAAGTTGCGCCAGTTGAAGTTAAACCAGTTGAGGTTGAACCAGTAGCGGAGCAGGTGGCTGAGAACGCTGATTCTGAGTATATTGCTGAAGTTCCTGCTGTGCAGGTTTCTGGTTCGGTCGATGATGAGGTCACGGATGAGCTCTTATCGATGGTGGAAAACTGGAGCGATATAATCGATAGGATTTCCCGTATTGTTCCGCTTATGCGCTCTAGTTTAGTGGATACGTTACCACTATCGGTAACGCGTGAGCGGGTGTTGATAGGTTGCGATCCTGGGTTTGCTGAGGATCTTGCGAATTTCAGTCAGCATCATAATCATGCGATTGTTGCACGTGTTATAGGTGACTTTCTTAAGAGGAAGATGTTAATTGAGTTTGCTGAGGCTGATATTAGTAATTTACCGGCGGCAAAGAGAGCATCAAAAAAGGGTAGTAAAGGGAAGAAGGTTGCGCCGGATGAGGCTGAGGAAAATCAGTCTAATGTGGTAAAGAATAATTCTAAAGAGTTACGGGATTGGGGGAAGCTTCCGGCTGTACAGGAGACCATGGATACGTTTAATGGTTTTCTGATGGAGGTGAGGGCGTAAAAAAAATTAATGAATAACTAATAGTGAATAATGAATAGTTGTGGATTCTTTTATTAGAGAAAGGCTGTTCGACGGTGCTGTGCTGATGTAGTTCACGAATAACTAATATTTAACGATAAAATAAATAATAACTAAGGAAATAATAAGATGGCAAATCCATTAGGAATGATGAAGAAGGCTGCTCAGATGCAGCGTCAGATGAAGAAGATGCAGAAGCAACTTGCGAAGCGTACTGTTGAGGTGAAGAATGGCATGGTTACTGTTGTTGCTGCTGGTGATATGACGATTAAGAATATTACTATTGATCCAGAGGCGTTGGATACTAAGAGTCTTTCGCAGGTAGAGCGTATGATTGCTGGGGCGGTTAATTCTGGTCTTGAGTCTGCTAAGAAGATGGCAGGAGCCGAAATGTCTAATATGACTGGCGGACTTGGCGGTTTGTCTGAGATGTTGGGTGGATAATGGCTTCTTTAGATAGATTATCGACAGCACTTAGTAAGTTGCCTGGTATTGGTCGGCGTTCAGCTGAGCGGATGGCGTTGCGGTTGGTTCTGGATCGTAAGCAGATGATGTCGGAACTGATTGCAGCTATGGATGAGGCGCAGCGTGAGTTGTGTTGCTGTTCGCTTTGCGGAAGTATTACGTCGGTAGATAGTGATCCTTGTGATTTGTGCAGTAGTTCTCAGCGTGATGATGATGTTTTATGTGTGGTGGAGACGCCGAATGATATCATGATGATCGAGCGGTCTGGTGGCTTTCATGGTCGCTATCATGCGTTGATGGGGAATCTGTCGCCGATGAAAGGGAATGGTGTTAGCGATTTACGCTTTGATGTTTTACGTGAGCGCATGGCGAGTCATAAGTTTAGTGAAGTGATTCTTGCATTGAGTACTGATGTTGAGGGTGACTCTACAGCAGCATTTATTACGGAGTCGCTGAAAGGCTCTGGTATAAAGGTGAGTCGACTGGCATCTGGATTGCCCTCAGGTAGTGGTATTATGTATTCTGATTCGTTGACTTTATCGCGTGCATTATCTGGCAGGACTGATGTTCAGGATTAAGACCGAATGGGCCCTTTGGCTCCGCTTCTGCCGTCATTAAAAGGTTATGGCGGGGCAAACAGGGACCGCTGTTTGAATGATATGCGGGATGGCTTGAGAGAATGAGTAAAGGTTGGTTTTGAATGAGTTTTATTGAGAATTTGGAAGCAGTAGAGCAGCGGATTGCTGCGGCATGTGCACGTTGTGGGCGTAGTATTGATTCGGTAAATCTTTTGGCGGTAGGAAAGAAGCATGCGCCGGAAGTTATTCAGGATGCTGTTGATGCTGGCGTTACGGTGATTGGTGAGAACCGAATTCAGGAGGCGCGTCAAAAGATTCCGTTATGTTCTAGTCTGTTGGATTGGCATCTGATAGGGCATCTTCAAAGTAATAAGACTATTTTGGCGGTTGAGATGTTTACGATGATCCACTCTGTAGATTCTTTACGGCTATTAGAAAAGATTGATTCTGCTTGTGGTGATGTAGGGAAGAGTATGCCGGTCTGTCTGCAGGTTAATGTTTCTGGTGAGGGTAGTAAGTCTGGATTGAAACCAGATGATGTGTTGTCTGTTTTGGAGGGTGCTGGTGCGCTCTACAATGTTGATATTGTTGGTTTGATGACTATTCCGCCATTTACTGAAGAGGTCGAGGATGCGCGCCCGCATTTTGTTGCTTTACGTGAATTGCGTGATCAGTTGCGGGAGGATAGTGGGTTTGAGTTGCCGGAACTTTCCATGGGGATGTCGAGAGACTTTGAGGTGGCTATTGAAGAGGGTGCTACTTGGGTTAGGATAGGTTCGATTCTTTTTGGAAAAAGATAGCTGTTGTGGTAGGCTTCTTTAATAGTTGTTGGATATTAGTGTTAGAAATGATTTTAAGAGATTAATAGGATGTTGTCTGGTTTATACAGTAAATCTTCCATTCCAACGGGGCAAGCCCGTTGGGGATGATGTTTTACGAGTAGTTGTATTGAGGAGTGGGGCAAGCCCGTTGGGGATGATGGTTTTGCAGGTAGCTCTGCCAAGGAGCGGGGCAAGTACGTTGGGGATGAGATTTTAAGTGGCTCTAGTTAAGGAGCTTTGAAGGAGTTAGATTATGGCTAAATCACGTGAGTCTTCTGGAAATATGCAGATAATAACGCCCGGTGAACGACGAGTAGGTTTTGTTGGTAGTTTTCTGGTGCCGTTGATTATTGTGGTTGTTGTCTTGATGGTGGCTGGCTTCTTTATGGTTAAGACTGATGGTGGTAAAAAGGTTATCTCTGACAGGTTGGCTAGATATTTAGAGATGGATGTGGAATTGGACGTTACGCGGATTGGCTGGCCATATGCATTGGTAATGGAGGGGGTCTCTGCTAGGGAGGAGGAGTCTAGTACGCCAGTGGTCACGGCGGAAAGCGTACGGCTATCGTTTGATTTAAAGTTTCGTATGCATGTTGTTGTTGATGGGGCTGAATTGACGCTTGTGCAGAATGATGAAGAGGAGTGGGCGCCGGATGTTTTTGCGCGACTTGGTGATGTGCCGGGCGAGAATATTACGCAGCTTGCTGAGACGCTGGATCTTTTTGATAAGAGGGTTGTGATTGATGTAGCTAATAGCGATATAAAATGGGTTGATCAGGATGGTAGTGAGAGCAGTGTTGTTTCTGGGTTAGATTTTAATACATCGCCGATCAAGATCCGTGAACATTATATGCGTCATTTCTATCTTGCTGTTGAGTCGGGTTTGGTTAATGAGAATCAGTTTAGTGGTATTGAAAAAGAGTGGATTGCATCGGGTACGAAACCCTATTTGCCTTTGCATGATTTGACCGATGAAGAGAATGAAAAGTGGGAAGTTGTTAAGTGAGGTTGGTGAGTGATTACTAGAGGGCCCTTCGGCTCCGCTCAGGGACCACGAGTATTCGGTTTAGCTTCCGCCGTTGCCAAAAGGCTATGGCGGGACAGGCGGGGATCATTGATTATGATGCGTGATATTGGAGATTTTAGATGATAGAGAATGTTCGAGTTGAAGAGTTGTTAGCGCAGATGTGCGATAAGCGCGTATTGGTTGTTGGCGATATTATGTTGGACAAGTATGTTGTTGGTGATGTTGAGCGAATCTCGCCAGAAGCGCCGGTTCCGGTTGTGCATGTTCGGCAGGAGTATGAGCGGCCTGGTGGTTCGGCTAATGTGGCGCTTAATGTTCAGTCGTTAGGCGGGCAAGGGATGTTGTCTGGAATTATGGGGCGCGATAGTGCTGGTGATGATATGCTTGCTCTACTTACGCAGGAGAATATTTCTGTTGAGGGTGTGGTTATTTCTGATGATGTTAAGACTATTGTCAAGACGCGTGTGATTGCTGAGCGTCAGCAGATAGTTCGTGTTGACCGCGAGGATCCGGCTGAGGCGATGCAGTGTATGGTGCCTGAACTTTGTGATGTTCTTGAGGAGATGATTGCGAAGGTTGACGGGGTTATTATTGAGGATTATGGAAAAGGCTGCATTACGCAGAAGGTCGTGAATACGATTATCTCGGCTGCTGGTAAGGCTGGTGTTCCTGTGGGGCTTGATCCGAAAGATAATCATGATCTTGATATACCTGGGATTACAGTTGCTACCCCTAATTATAAAGAGGCGTGTGCAGCTGCTGGTATTCGTAGTGAGTTGTTGAATGATCAGCCGGAAACGGATGCGCATCTGCTTGAGATAGGGAAGATTTTACAGGAGCGTTGGCAGACTGAATTGTTGGCTATTACTTTGGGTGCACATGGTATGTATCTGTTGACAAAGGATAGTGAGCCGGTGGTTATTCCGACACGGGCACGGGAAGTGTTTGATGTGTCTGGTGCTGGTGATACGGTGATTGCTACGGCTGTGCTTGCACTTGCCAGTGGTGCTAGTCATGAGGAAGCGGCGTCGCTAGCAAATATTGCAGCAGGAGTTGTGGTGGCGAAGCTTGGGACTGCGCCTTGTTCGGCATCAGAGATTATGGGGAGTTTATAGTTATGCGTGTAGTTGGTGTTATTCCTTCTCGTTGGGCTTCCACGCGGTTGCCGGGCAAGAGTTTGGTTTCTATATGTGGCAAGCCGTTGGTGCAGTGGGTTGTTGAGGCGGCGCAAAAATCGAGCCTTATTAATGAGTTATTGGTTGCTACTGATGATCAGCGAATTGTGGATGCGGTTGAGCCGTTAGCTATTCGTGCTGTTATGACTTCACCAGATCATCCGTCTGGTACTGATCGTATTGCTGAGGCTGTACGGGGTATCGATGCTGATATAGTTGTTAATATTCAGGGAGATGAGCCTTTGTTGGATGCTGGTTTGCTAGATCAACTTGTGCAGGTTATGATTGATGATGATCGCTGGGATATGGCAACAGC
>DAOVUR010000025.1 GCA_030632465.1 bacterium
GCAATGGCGCTGTCATCTTTCAGCTCCGCTAGTAGCCAGTCACGAGCCGATTCTGCATTAGTCATGGTCTCTTGTGTGGTGAAAGTCTTGGAGGCGATGATAAAGAGTGTTTCGGCTGGATTGAGATCGAGTGTCTGTTCGACAAAGTGTGTACCATCTACGTTTGAGACAAAGCGGACAGTAAGGTTGCGATCAGAGTATGACTTGAGTGCTTCTGTAACCATGACTGGGCCGAGGTCTGAGCCGCCAATGCCGATATTGACAATGTTTTTGATTGGTAAGCCGGTATGTCCTAGCCATTTGCCAGCACGAACTTTGTCAGAGAAAGTTTTCATCTGCTTTAAAACGGCATTAACATCAGGCATAACATCGTTGCCGTCTACGATAACTGGTGTATTGGATCGGTTGCGTAGGGCGGTGTGTAAAACAGCGCGTTGCTCAGTTGTATTGATCGGTTCGCCGGCGAACATTGCGTCAATAGATTCCTGTAGGTTGCAGGCTTTTGCTAGAGATAGTAGTTTATCTAAAGTTTCGGAGGTGACGCGGTGCTTAGAAAAATCGGCGTGTAGACCGCAGGCGGTATGCGTCATGTTGCTACTGCGCTCTGGGGCGTCAGAGAATAGTTCACGTAGGTGTCTATTCTTGATTTCTGCGTAGTGTGATTTTAGCGCTTGCCATTCATACATATCGGTTAGTGCGGTCTTATTCTTCATTTTGCTTACCTTATGGTTGCGATGTCCATTCTATTGCTGATTCTATATCGTCGAGGAATACTGGTTGCGTCCAACACCATACGCCGGCGGTACTGGAAATCCGGCATCGGACATATTTTTCGTTCCCCTTAAACTTATATTCTGAAGATGACGCGTATTCAGTTTGTAGTTCTATTCCATCTTGGCCAAAAAATTGGATACAGGTTTTTTCTTGTTTAATGACATTAACTTCGATGGTTATATGGTCTGCAAAGACTTGATAATTTGCAAGGATTACGCCAGTTGTTGCGTAGCAGTGCCCGAGTTTGATTGCTTGCAGGATATTTTCTTTAGTCAAGGAGGGAGCTTTTACTACATTGTAGCCTGTGCCGCCAATAGGTGCTCTTGTGTTATATTCGCCGGAATGAAGATGTGCATCGTCATTAGCTATGCCGATAATACGGTATCCGGCAGAAAGTAGTTTATCCCACATTTCATCAGGGTAAGATTTTCCTGCAAGAGGAATGCTATTGCAGTCAGGTCCGGCATTGCAGAGTTCAAAATGGGTACAGTTAGTAAGTTGCATGACTTCTTTGTGATTATATGTCCATCTCCAGAATGGGTGGCAGATAACAGGGGTGCCATTTGCAGCTAATGTTTTGTCGATACCGTCCTGCAGAATCAGGACTTCTGTTGATTTTTTATTAGCGGTGATTTTCTGTCGTAGAGCCGTATCAGGTTGTGCGCGATCCCACATGTCAGTGTGATCTAGGTTTGCTGCGACATCCACGGTTACTCCAACTGCTAGAACATGACACGATTCTGCACCAGTATATTCGCAGCAGGGAATACCTAGAATTTCAGCTTGGTCAGCGTATGTTTCAGTGGGGGTATATCTGTTATGATCTGATATACCGAGAAAATCATAGCCTGCTTTCTTGTAATACTGTGCAACATCACTTGGACTTGATGTACCATCACTTTCGGTTGAATGACAATGTAAGTTTCCTTTATACCATGGCATACGTGTTATCCTTATATTAAGCATCTGTTATTTATTTCTAATTAGAAGCAGTATCATGTTAAGGGCATATAGTAAGCAAGCTGAAAATAAGATAATAAGCAAGTGATAACATCTTGCAGTAATAATCAGAATAAGTATTATACATGAGTTGTTACGGGTATCTTTTAATAGTTTATTAATTATATATGGAATAATATATCATGAATATCAGTGAACAGGATAAAGCTTCTTATTTGAAGAGTGCACTTAGTGCTGCCGATTGGTTTGTTAACTCTCAGCTGGGCGCAAGTGAGTTTCAGGATAGCTGGAATGGCGACCGAGGGCGTAATCTTTATCATTACTTTATCCCAGAGAAAAAATATACTCCCGGTATTAACTGGACATCAGGACGGGCGTTGTTTGTTCTTGCAGAAGCGTTAAAACTTACTGGTGCTGATCGTTATCAAGAGGCTGCTTATAGGCAGTATCGTTATGTTTCTGCTTTGCAGATTATGGATCCATATTATGCTAAGTCGGTTGGAGCAATTAAAGAAACAATCCCGCAAGGCTCAATTTGTGGATCGTTAGATGGTGCTCAGGCTGCTTCTGGTCTATTTATGTATGAGGCTGTTACTGGTGATGCCGATGCGTTGCGTCGCGGAAAAGCATTCTGTGATTTCTTGTTACGCCACTTTAATACTACTGATGGTTGTCCGGCTTGCTTGGATCTTTATGAAGATGAAAAGATTGTACCTAGCTTTGGCTACGGTTTACACGCGGTTGGGCAGTGCACTGCTATTCCTTGTTGGTTTATGTATAAACGTACTGGCGAAGAGAAGTATATGAAGCCTGTAGTCTGGGGCGCTGATTTTATTCTTGAATGTCAGCGTGCAGATGGCGCTTTTCATAATGTTAAAGATATAACTAAAAATCCTCCAGCAGATCCTAATCATCATGAAGGTCGTGGTGAGGGGGATGAACGTTATGTGTTGCATAATGATGATGGGTTGATTGTTGTTGTGCTGGCTGCATATCTTTATACAAAAGATGCAAAATATCTTGATGCTGCTGTTCGTTATGCCGACTGGATAGTGACGCAGACTGCCGAGGAACGTCCTTTTGTTGCATTCCCAGTACGTGCTAATACAGTTCTAGATGTTGGTAAGATTGCTGGAAAAGATTATAGCGAGTGGGTTTTAGATAATTTACAGGCCCGTATGCTTGATTATCAGGTTGTTGGTAGCGGTGATCCTATGGCTGATGGTGGGTTTTGTGGAGAAGATGAAGAGGGTGAGGGTGGACTGTATGGTGGTAAGTCACTCGACTATGTTACTACGCGTATGACATGTTATGCTGCAGGAACATTGTTTCGTCTCTCAGGTGCCGGTACAGGTGCTGGGTTCTCCCCATTTGGACTGGAATAATAAGAGTACATTAAGTTTTAAATGATGAGGTATTAAAAAGGCTCGTACAGTTTGTGCGGGTCTTTTTTATGGCTGTGTGCTTTGATCAAAAAAGAAATATAAAATTAAATCATACATTCGTATAGCTGAAATAAAATGCTACACTACCCAGTGTATGGTTCATTATTACTTTCTGAAGGTTATTGACTGTTATGAAGAAGCTAATGTTATACCTGAGTCTATTGGTATGTGTTGTGCACCCGTGTCTTACGGTGCACGCCTCATCGGTGGTTATCTCTGAGATTATGTATAATCCAGTAGATGGTTTTATGCCTGGTACTACAAATGTTGTTGATGGTGATGATTATGAGTTTCTTGAGATTTATAATTCTGGGTTATCCTTAATTGACCTCAATGGAGCGAGTTTTACTGATGGTATAAGTTATGAGTTTGTGACGGAAACAATTCTAAACCCTGGTGAGTTTCTCTTACTCGTAAAAGAGCTACCTAGGTTTACTGAGCGTTATCCTTGGGCTGTATCATCTGTGCATGATGAATATGGTGATAAGCTCAGCAATGGTGGTGAGACTATTGAGCTAGTTGATGCGAGTAGTAATCTGCTTTATCGTGTGACTTACAATGATTCAAGCTCTTGGCCACCTAATGCTGACGGCCTTGGCGCGGCATTACAGATTGTAGATGTAGTAGGTGATCCTGATAGTCCGACTAGTTGGTGCGATAGTGATCTGTTATATGGTAGTCCTGGAGCTACTGGTGAGTGTGCTGAAATTGATATTGTTATAAATGAAGTGTTGGCACATACCGATCCGCCACTTGAGGATGCTATTGAGCTTCTGAATATGACAACTTCATCTGTTAGTGTTACTGGCTGGCGTTTAAGTGATAATGTTAATGACCCGTTTAAGTATACGATAACAAATGACTATATGTTGGCTGGGGAATTTGCTGTTTTTTATGAGTATCAGTTTAACGATACAAATTCACTTATCGGTACAAATGATACGCCATTTGCGATTAGTTCTTTTGGTGATGAGGTATATTTGGTTGCGCCAGGACCCAACTCTCAACAGTGGCGATTGATAGATGTGATGGAGTTTCCTGGAACTCCGAATGGCTTTCCTTATGGACATTATCCTGATGGTACAGGAACGGTGGCATTGCTGAGTGCCCGTAGTTTCGGCGTAGATGATCCGGCAACGGTTGAAGAGTTCCGTACAGGAACCGGAGCCTCAAATTATGCGCCGCGCGTAGGGCCGGTAGTTATCAACGAGATTATGTATCACTCTGCATACACTAATGATGCTACTTTAGATTATATCGAACTATACAATGCTGGGGTTGATCCTGTTGATGTATCCTATTGGTCAATTAGTGGTGTGGCATTTACAAATCCGCCTGGTACAACGATTGCTGCTGGTGCTTATCTTGTATATGCAGCAGATGTATCTTTGTTGCAGTCTAAATATGGTATATCTGGTGTGCTGGGGCCTTGGCTTGGAACATTGAAGAGTGGTGGTGAGACTCTTGTGTTGCGCGATCATGATGGTGCGGAGATTGATAGAGTTAAATATAATGACAAAGAACCATGGCCAGTTGCTGCCGATGGTTATGGTCCGTCGCTAGAAAGGATTGATCCATTAGCGAATGGTGACGATCCGGCGAATTGGACTTCGACGCAAGCTGGGACCAACTGGATTTCTGTGGTTTGGACGCAAACAGTATCAGCTACATCTAGCCCTATTACTTTTTGGATGAATAGCGATAGTAGATGTTGGATAGATGATGTTTTTATTACGTGGTATTCTAATCATATTAATTTAATTACAAATGGTGATCTTGAAAGTGGCACTAATGGCTGGACTGCAGTTGGGAACCACTCAACTTCTAGGGCTGAGCCATGGGCTGATGCAGGTGGCAGTAATGCTATGGCTATTGTTGGGACGTTTAATCGTCATATTGTAGCAGGTGTCGTATATATCGATTATGGAGACTCGCTTAGTAATATGGTTCAGTCCTCTACCGCAGCTATGAGTATGGGCGAGCAGTACATAATATCATTTAGAGCAAAGCGGCGTGGCATAGCTGATAAGCTTTATGCTGAATTTCTTGGAACTACACGCATTGTTGATTTTGGTTTAGATGGGACGCCGGGCGTTCTAAATGCAGTGCCGGCAGGCACTGTACCTTTCGCGATTACTGATGTTAATCATACAACTAATATTCTTGGAACAGCAACGCCGATGCGAATCGAGGCCGAGGTGTCAGATGGTGCGTTGGTCAGTAGTATTGCTGTTCATTATCGTCAGATCCCGTACGGTGAATATGAATACTCAAGTGCTGACTATAATACTGTTGTTATGACAAATGTGGCGGGCAATTTTTTTGGCTGTGATATACCTGGCAATACTACTAATAGTACATTGGTTCGTTATCATGTTGAGGCGTTTTTAAATAGCGGGTTATCAGTGACTAGCCCGCGTGTAGATGATCCTAGTGGCGACTATGGATACTGGATAGAAAGTGTTATGACGCAGACAAATATTCCTAACTGGAATGTTTTAAATGATAGTCAGGAGGTTGTACTGCATCCTATAGCGCGGAAGGTGTGTGCAGTTTCTCCCGATGGACAGGTTTTTACTGATATTATCTTGCGGCATCGAGGAAGTGTGGTTGCTGATACCCCTGAGACTACTGGAGTGGCAATGCGATTTAATCAGGGGCAGCTATATGATTCATGGTTCATGAATAATCAGGCGGGGATAAATTTCCGTGCTCGTAGAAACCTTAGTACTCGAGGTGAGCGTAGAATCATAAATGAATATATAGCATACGACCTGCAGCGTGATCTTGGGCTGGCGCCACCTGAAGTAAGGCATGTATGTCTTAATAGCGATGACTATACAAACTTCTCGGTTACCGTGGAGTTACAGGCCCCGGATGATGGGTATCTTGATCAACATGACTTAAGTGATTTAGATTATCTCTCTCGAGCGGGTTACAAGGGGCGCAACTATGTTGATGGCGATCCTGCGCAGGATAATTTCAATGAGATGTTAAGTGGTCTTATGGCGGCAAGTGGGGCAGCAAAGACCGGCATAGTGAGAGATAGTTTGTGGTATGAATCAGTTAGGTATTCTATGGCGTTGTTGTCGATTGTAGCTAATGCTGACCAGCACCTTGAATGGAATATGTTTCAGCATCGTCGAGCTGATAATGGGCTCTGGACACAGTACCCATGGGATACAGATGTATCATTTCTTGCAGATAATGTAGGGCTGGAATACTTACCGCACCTGCATCCTTATTATCAGACTCCGGATTTTCCTAGTGTATGGGGGGCTATTTATAGTTTACCGTTAGGCAAGGTGCTATTCTATCCATACGACAGCTATACCGAGCCTTATCGTTATAGACAGCAACTCTCTCTGTGGCGGTTTTGTCATACCACATTTACAACTAATTATTTGTATCCAAAGATTGATGCAGTAGTAAATAAACTTACGCCGTTATATGATGAGTTGAGTGGTACTTCCCAGTATAAATTTGAGTGGACGGCTGACAATATGAAAGAGTTTATTGTTGAGCGAAGGCAGTACCTAATGAGCACGAACTGGTTTGATAAGAATGCATTGTTGTGGGCTAGCAATAATGTGTATGATCCGTCGGGTGTAGTGATTAGCGAAATCATGTATAACCCTGATGTAGGCGGCGAGTATCTTGAATTATATAATACCAGTTCGCAAACCGTTGATCTAACGTGGTGGTCCTTGGAGGTTGGCGCGGAATCTTATCATTTACCGCAAGGGACGATATTGGCGC
This sequence comes from bacterium, assembly GCA_030632465.1. GTDB lineage: Bacteria > Verrucomicrobiota > Kiritimatiellia > UBA8416 > CAMZLY01 > CAMZLY01. The sequence goes on from DAOVUR010000025.1 coordinate 6,939, forward strand.
CGACATCTTACCTTGCGATTGCCGATAGTTATATTGGTGTTACTAATGGGTACCGTGAGTTGCGCGATCAGTCGGAGTTTACAAATCGATATTTTGGACTGCCATTATGGGATGCTGTATTACCGAGCTTCCTAAGTGAAGAAGAATATAGAACTAGGATTATTGAAATACCGAAGCTTACCTTGCCTGGGTATGGTGCAACTATAACTTTGCGCAATTGGCAGAGTCATATTGTTGATGCTGTAACTTACGGTAGCGTTGCGCCATGGCCGGCAGGTGCTGGTGTTTCGTTGGAACTTGCAGATCTTAATGCTGATAACAGTGATCCAGCAAATTGGCGGAGTAGTTTCCGGGTGGGAACTCCTTCAATGCCTAATACGGCTATTTATGACACAGATAATGATGCTCTGTTAGATTCATGGGAGAACCAGGTAGTGACAGCCTTTCCTGCAATAACAGATATTAGTCAGGTCTTACCGGATGGTGACCTTGATGGTGACGGTATGACACATGAAGAGGAATTTATTTTTGGTTCTAGTCCGACTAACTCTGATATGGAGATCACTACAATGCTTATTTCTGGAGGGGCGACGAATTTACAGGTGTCGTTCCCGACAATTATATTAAGCGGTGTAGAGTATAACTATTATAAAGAGCGGTTCTATACGTTACAACTGACTGGTCTGCTTATTGATTCGCAGAGCTGGAGTAATAAGGTGGGCTTTGTTGATTTGCCGGCAACGGGCAGTGATGTTGTTTATACAAATGACGTGACTGAACCAATACACAATTTCCGTTATAAGGCAAGGCTGCAGGCTGACAGGCCGTAATTGGGTGTGTGAGTATGTGTGAAATATTGAATTTTAACCCTGAACACTCCAAAGCACAGCCTGTTACTGAACTTCCCAGTGCCCGCCTTTGTCTGGGCCTATACGCTTTAGTTTACCGGAGTTCTTTAACTTTGCAATATTCCATTCTATACCTCTTCGGCTCAGTCCTGTCTTCGTTTCCAGTTCTTTTATTGTTGTTTTAGGATTTATTTTTACTTCTTTTAAGATTTTCTCCACAGTTTTCTCCACAGTTTTCTCCACAGTTTTCTGTGAACCTTTCTGTGAACTTTTTTCTACAGTGTCTTTGGCTTTTTCTGCTCTGGAAAAGCTGACAGTGAAAAATGTGGTAAAAGTGAAGCTAACGGTTCCTTTGCCTAGTCCGTCTACAGCTTCACGGATACGGGCGATCCCTGTACCGATTTTTTCAATATAATCAGCCCGCAGCAGTAGTGACGCTAGAACAGGGTTACGCACAACACTTTTTGTGCCGAAATCAGCTGGCGGTAGGTTTGTGGGAAGTCCACCGGGGTTACTGATATCAACTCTGTTATCAAAGACTTCAATTAGTACATTTGCGCCGTGTTGAAAATAGTCGCGATGACAAACTGCGTTGACTATAGCCTCACGCAGTGCAACCTCGGGAATTTCATAAATTTCTTCTCGGCGCAGTTTTTCTATTTTAAATTCCAAGTTAATGTTTCGTTGTACAAATTGTAAGCAGTGTTCAATATTTGTAATGAGGTCACTATGGAAATCTTTTTTATCGATGATATGTACTTTTTTATTTCCTTTATAGAGTACGCAGACAACTGTTGCATGATTCATAATAAAGTCTAATGATTTTGTGAAGAATAGTACTCCGGCATTTGTGAATGTTTGTTCTTCCGTTAAGCAATTGAGGTTTTTTAACAAAAAGTCTTTTTTGATGGATTTAGATATTCCTGCGAGTTCAATAAAATGTTCAAAGGCTTCCTCATTAAAATCATTCTTGTAATCAGCTTTACTATTTTCTAATTCGTCAAAGCGAATCCGTCCCTCTTTTTGAAAGAAGGTGATAATCTCGTTCCGTCTTAACTTCTGGCTGTTCGGACCAATACGTATAAAAAATCCTTTTGAGCAAGCATATGGTTTTTCTGTGCCTTGCGGGATATCAATAATAATGATGTTTTCATCAATTGTTATTTTAATGCCGTTTAATGCTGGTTCTAACTGATTGATAATATCTTGTACTTTTGAGCGGAAATTATTGTCAGTTTTGATTCCTTTTATTTCACCCTTATCATTAACCCCAAGTATTATTTTGCCGCCACTTGAGTTTACGAAGGCGCAGACCTCTTCAATAAATGACTTATCAACCGATTCTTTTAATTCGAGGTGGTATCCTTCGCCGAGTGTTATAAGATTTTTTAGCTCACTGTTCATTCTGATATATTGTAATTTTAAGGGAATAAAAACAAACTTTTATATGGAAGGAACACGTATGCGTATGGCAGTTTGCTGGAGGGAACTCCTGCAATGCCTAATACAGTTATTTGTACTATAAGCGTTATTGACCAGATTATAGTTATGAAGTATTCTGCTTATTTAGAGATGCTATCTGAAGGTAGTGATTTTAAGGACGGTTATGAAGAAGAGAGTGATTCCAAATGATGTGATTATTGTTATGGTCGTTATGGTTGTTATAGCGACTGTAGCGGTTGTGCGGATGCGTCAGAAACCGAAGGGTGATGTTAATCCGTATAAGTATGACATTGAGCAGTATAAAAAAGTTGATATGGCACTAATTGGTTATTGTGAGGTTGCGGAGATCAAGATTGATGCAGAGTTATATGGGCTTGCAGTTGACGATGACCAGATCTATGTGACGGGTGACAAGTTACTACTACTGTTTGATAAAAATGGTGCGGAAACGAAAAGAATCGAGCTGGATGGTGCAGCCAAGTGCGTGACTGTTGATGCTGATAAGAAGATATACTTGGGTATGGCGGATCATGTTGAGGTGTATAGTGCTGATGGGAATTGCATTGATCGGTGGAAAACGATTAATAAGAAAAGTATTATAACATCTATTGCGGTTTCCGAGAGTAGTCTGTTTGTTGCCGATGCCGGTACTCGTCAAGTCTACCGTTTTGATAAGGATGGAAGTTTGCGTAGCAGTTTTGGTGAAAAGGATGAGCAGGCGGGGGTGCCTGGCTTTGTTATACCTAGTCCATATTTTGATCTACTGATTGATAGAACTGATCAGTCGTTGTGGGTTGTTAATCCGGGGCATCGCCAGATAGAGAATTATGATGAAGATGGTCGTTTTAAGAAGGCGTGGGGAGCATCATCTATAAAGTTGTTGGGTTTCTCGGGATGTTGCAACCCGTCACATCTTGCGATGATGCCTGATGGTTCCTTTGTTACTAGTGAGAAGGGGCTAGTGCGGGTAAAGGTTTATAATCATGATGGAGAGTTTGTTAATGTGGTTGTACCGCCAAACTCATTTGATGAGCATACGGTTGGTGTTGATCTAGCTGTTGATTCTACAGGACGTATTTTTGTATTAGATTCTAGTAGGAGTGTTGTCCGTGTTTTCGAAAAGAAATAGATTGCCACGAATGCACGAATAAAAAAGATAATTCACCACAAAGAACGCAAGGAGCACAGAGAAAAAAGAATATATTGCCCGCGGATTTAACTAATTAAATGAATCTGCTTCGCTGTGTGAAGGATTAGCTATGAAAAATAATAGATTAACTAGGCGTGATGCATTGTTGAGTGGTGGTCGGATTGCTTCTGCTGGACTACTGGCTGGTTTGGCTTCCTTTTTATTATTTAAGAAGAAGAATCCGGCTAAGGGAAATCAGGTCTGTATTAGTAGTGGGATATGTCGTGGCTGTAAAGTTTTTGATGGGTGTGGTCTTCCGCAGGCGTTATCTGCAAAAGCGAGCGGTGAATGATGAGTGATAAAAAGAAAAAACTGACACGTCGTGATATGCTTCGGCTGGGATTAAGTGCTGGTGCTGTGGTTGGCTTAGGCGCGACTGTTGTTAGTAAAAGCGCGACAAAAACTGTTTGGCAGATTGATCCTGATAAGTGCGTGCAGTGTGGGAAATGTGCAACTGATTGCGTATTGGAGTTGTCGGCGGTTAAGTGTGTGCATGCTTATGCTGTTTGTGGATATTGTGAGTTGTGTGGTGGGTATCACAGGCCGGATGCGACAAAGACAGATACAGCGGCTGAGAGCCAGCTATGCCCGACATCGGCATTAGAACGTACATTTATTGAGGATCCGTACTATCAGTATTCGGTAAAAGAGGAGTTGTGTATAGGTTGCGCTAAATGTGTTAAGGGTTGTGATGCATTTGGTAATGGGTCTCTGTTTTTACAGGTTAGACATGATCGTTGTGTGAACTGCAATGAATGCTCGATTGCTCGAGTCTGTCCGTCGGATGCTTTTAAGCGTGTGCCTATTGAAGAGCCTTATCTTTTAAAGGGTAAAGCTTAGAGGTAGTGAATAACTAATAGTAAAAAGTGAATAGTGCTACGGTTCAGCTTTACTGAAAAGAGAATACACAACTTGAAAAAAATTATAATAATGTTATGGATGATGGTGGTTATGGCGGGGGTCGCTTTAGCTGAGGCGCGTTTTCCTGCACCTGAATTTGATACAGGTCATAAGATTCCGTCGCCAACAGCACCGCTTCCTGGCGGCGATTATAGCGGATATCTTGATCTGTCATTATTGGTGATTGCTATGGCGCTTGCCAGTTGGTTATTGCTAAGGAAGCGCTCACGAAAAGGAATATTTGCTTTATCGTTATTCTCTTTAATCTATTTTGGGTTTATCAGACATGGCTGTATATGTGTGGTTGGCTCTCTGCAGAATGTGACAATGGCGCTCTTTGATTCATCCTATACGATACCAATTGTTCTGGTCGCCTTTTTTATGTTGCCCCTTATATTTGCGCTATTTTTTGGCAGAGTGTTTTGTGGTGCAGTATGTCCGCTAGGAATGATTCAGGATGTGGTGGCGTTCAAGCCGATTAAAGTTTCCCCGTGGTTGGAAAATATTCTTGGGCTGATTCCATATTTTTATTTAGGCTTGGCAGTGCTGTTTGCTGCAACTGGTGCGGGGTTTATTATTTGTCAATATGATCCTTTTGTTGCCTTTTTCAGATTGGGCGGATCATTTAATATGCTGCTGTTAGGTGCGGCCTTTTTGTTGGTTGGTATTTTTGTTGCGCGACCATACTGTCGTTATTTGTGCCCTTATGGTGTGTTGTTACGATGGACGGCATTCTTTTCTAAATATAATGTATCTATTACGCCTACTGATTGCATACAGTGTCGACTATGTGAGGATGCATGTCCCTATGGCTCGATCAGGAAGCCGAGCCCAGAACGTCTGCCGGAAGCAAGAGAAGTTGGTGTTCGACGGCTGAGAAAGCTGTTGGTGTTGTTCCCGCTAATTGTTATTGCTGGTGGCGTGGCTGGCTTTTTGATCTATATTCCTTTGTCGACGGCACATCCGGTTGTATCATTGGCGGAACAAGTTGCGCTTGAGGATAGTGGAGTGACTACAGTTATGACTTTGGCTAGTGAAGCATTCCGAGAAACGGGACAGTCGGTTGCGGACCTCTATACTGAAGCGTTAATGGTCAGGAATAAGTTTAAGCTTGGCTCTGTACTGTTAGGTATATGGTTGGGTATAGTTATTGGTGGTAAGTTACTCTCTCTTTCTGTTTATCGTAGTAGAAAAGATTACGAGCCTGATAGAGCGACATGTCTTAGCTGTGGGCGTTGCTATGAATCGTGCCCGGTTGGTGAAAAGAAGGAAATAGAGAAGGTGAGTGTGGGAGTTTGTGAGTGTTAGGAAAAAGAGTCTTGAATAGGGTGATGATGTGGTACAGACTAATCAGATGTTTTTTGGAATGTAATATATTGAGGAATATGTAATGGGTAATGAGGCTGAAGTAGATTATAGATCACAAAAAGTATTGGTGACCGGAGGAAGCGGTTTTTTAGGGATTAATTTGATTCGTCATCTTCTTGATAGAGGAGTAGGTGAAATTGTTAATCTGGACTTATTGCCGTTTGATTACCCCGAACAGGATCGCATCACCTCAGTTATTGGCGATATTCGTGATGAGAGGACTGTAGACAAGGTGATGGAGGGCGTGACTTGGGTTGTACATTGCGCTGCGGCATTGCCGCTATATTCTGAAGAGGATATCTATTCTACTGATATTGATGGCTCGCGTATTGTGATCACCACAGCTGATCAACATGGTGTTAAGCGTTTTGTGCATATCTCTTCTACGGCTGTTTATGGTATTCCTGATCATCATCCGCTCTATGAGGATGATAAGCTTATTGGTGTTGGTCCGTATGGTGAGTCAAAAATCAAGGCTGAGGAAGAGTGTCTAAAGTTCAAAGATAAAGAGATGTGCGTTACGGTTATTCGGCCTAAATCATTTATCGGTCCGGAACGTCTTGGTGTTTTTGTGCTGCTTTATGATTGGGCAAATTCAGGTTGTAATTTTCCGATGATCGGTAGTGGTAAGAACCGCTATCAATTACTTGATGTTACTGATCTTTGTGATGCTATTTTACTATCGCTTACTCTTGATAAAAGTATGTGCAACGATATTTTCAATATTGGTGCAAAAGTTTTCACTACAATGAAAGAGGATTACCAAGTTGTTTTGGATAAGGCCGGGCATGGTAAGCGTATTATTGGATTTCCTGCTAAACCAGTGATCTGGTTCTTGCGTTTTCTGGAGTCACTAAAGTTATCACCGTTATATAAATGGGTTTATGAGACGGCCTGTGAGGATTCATTTGTTGGTATAGAGAAGGCAGAAAAGATCCTTGGGTATGCGCCTAAGTTTTCCAATAAGGATGCATTGCTACGCAACTATAAGTGGTGTATCGATAATCTAGATAATTTCAAAGAAGCCTCAGGTGTATCGCATCGCGTACCGTGGAAACAGGGTATTCTAGGGTTCTTTAAGATCTTTTTTAAGGTATAGAGGTCGCGCCCAGCGGGTGGTTCTTCCCTCTATTTTAAATCAAGTCCAGCAAATGCATCGCCCATGGAGCCGAATCCGGTGGAGGCGGTTTTCTTAATGTATGAGCTGCCTAATGCTTCTGC
>DAOVUR010000132.1 GCA_030632465.1 bacterium
ACCATCTCCTTTATTAAGTTAACTAGACACTATTAAGATATCAAATCTAAGGCAAGAAAAAAACTGCTCCGAATTAACGAGTTTTTTAGTTACTCAGGGCACCGCTGATGAAGGTTACCTCACCAGCGCCGTACGCATGGCGTTCATAACGCTTAATCTAATTAAATGCCCCTTTAAGTTCCAAGCCGCGCCATTTTCAAGAATCTGTTCCTGGTTGTGTCGCTATGCACGGCTCCAGCTTGAAGAAAAGAAACGACTTAAACGACTGAAAGGACTTAAAAATGGTGTGAGATTCGTTGCGGGATGGCTTGGTGTCGTTTGGGTCATTTTTGTCGTTTTTATCTTTTTAGTCATTTGTGTCATTTTTTCTCCCACGGTTGCTTGCCACGCGCTTTGACGCGGGCTTGGTACATGCGCTCACGCAAGCCGCCCTCTTCCAGAAACTCTTTTTCCAGCTTACGAATCTGTTGATCCAGAAGATAGTTTGTCACTTTAACCAACCCTGTAATTGCATTGGCACGGATTGCCGGATCCTTGTGCTCTACCGCCTTGCGGAATGTCTCGTAATCGGCATCTGGGTTGCGATTAAGTTCGCTCAACCGTCTGGCATGCGGATGATCGCGCTTCCACTCTTCAATATCGCGGTCGCGCATAAAATCACGGTAATCCTCCAGCAACTCTTCTAGACTGGCGCGTGCCACATTTGTCAGCTTGATTTCTGTTCCTTTTGAGGTTCCCGAAGCCATGCTACCCTCAATAATATTTTGCTTTCCAGAGCGTGCCGCCTGCACCATCTGGTCCACAGTACGATCAAACTTGCTGAAATATTCACGGCAGAATTTTACAGTAGCCTGATAAACCACTAGAGAGCGCTTGTACGATTGCAACTTTTGATATCCGCCATGTGCGGGAATAAAACCATCCACCATCTTGTCCTCCCCTTTTTTAAATGACACAACCGACCGAAAAGACATAAACCACCGTCGTTTTTGTCCTTTATGTCCTTTTTGTCTTTTGTGTTCTTTTGTGTCTTTTTCTCCAGCTAGTCAGTATTGACAGCCTAAACAAACACTTTTTCGATTCTGTCCGAGCGTAGCCCACATGTGATTTCATACGGTATCGTTCCAGCTAGACGTGCAAGATTTTCAACGCTATTCAATGCCGCACTATCATCAGAGATGATTTCAACCTCATCACCAACCGTAGCGTCCGGCAACTCCGTAAGATCAACAATAATCTGATCCATAGAGACTCTTCCACGTAAAGCAATATCTTTTCCATTAATACGAACAGTCGCCTTATTGGATAGAGAGCGTGGATATCCGTCACCATAACCAATCGGCACGCGCCCTACTCGTCCACCTTTTTCAAATGTATAAGTTAAACCGTATCCACATGAACTACCGGCCTCTACATCTTTCACCTGAATCAGCGGGGCCGTCACACGCATAGCTGGCTTTAACGGAGGTAAAGTTTCTGCGCCAGCATAAGTGTGATAACCATAAACAGCCAACCCTGGGCGCACCATATCTAAATGCGAAGGGCGCAAGCGCATGATCGCTGCCGAGTTAGCCGCGTGCAACATAACGTCATCACCAACATCACTTTTAGCAACGGCCTCGTTAAATATCGCCAATTGTTTCTCGGCAATTGAAAGATCTTCCTCGTCAGCAGATGAAAAATGAGTATAAAGACCCATAAGTTTTAAGCCCGCACTACTATTTATTATATCAACCAGTTCCGGAATATCCGCAACAGCTGCTCCAGCCCGCAGCATCCCAGTATCAACCTTTAAGTGAACTGAAGCCACAACACCTAAACCAACAGCAACACTATTAATAAGCTCTATCTCTTTTTTATCCACCACCGTTTGCGTAATATCAGCAGAGATAAGCTCCGCAATAGATAGTTCTCTTATCTCTTCAGAAAAGGAATAGGCTGAGAAAAATGCAAGGACAGGACCATCGTAACCTAAACGACGCAATCTCATGGCTTCAGATGGAGCTGCCACGCATAATCCATCAGCACATTCTGATATTACATCAAGAAGTAGTTCTAGGCCGTGTCCATAACAGTCAGCCTTTACAGCTGGGTACAATTTAACTTCAGCACCAATATGCTCCCGCAACAGCATAAGGTTATGCCGAACTGCTGACTCTGATATTGTTGTTGTTATTAATTGATCCATAACTATTCACTATCTTGTAACGCCATAGGCACGCCATCACTATTCACTATTCATTATTAACTATTCACTGCCCCTAAGCTCCACACTACGTGCCGCGGCTGTTTGCAAGGTACGAGCAATCGGCTTTGACAAACTTTCGCTACGCATAATTTCCATACCTGCTTCTGTAGTGCCGCCTTTAGAACATACGGAATCAATAAAATCGGGTATCGCTATATCAGAATCGTTCAATACTTTAGCCGTACCCAACATGGTCTGTTTGGCTAGCAGTGTCGCATCATTCTCACTTAGTCCAAGCGCCACGGCACCATCAATCACAAGTTGCAATAGATACGCCATAAATGCCGGCCCCGACCCACTTACCGCTGTTACTGCATCAAATTTCTCTTCTGGTAGCTCCAATATCTTGCCAAAGCATTTTAATAGTGATTCCACTAATGCTTTGTCTGTTGTAGTAAAATCCTGCCCCACACAAAACACATTCATACTTTCTGATACCGATGCCGCAAGATTGGGCATAACCCGCGCCACCTTGGATGCTGGCAACAACGCTTCGATATTAGCCAAGGTCTTACCGGCTGCAATTGAAATGAATATCTGATCCATCTGCACAAGTCCCGATATATCCTTGAGCACTTTATCCATAACCTGCGGCTTGACGGCCAAAAAGACAACATCCACACTGGACATCAGCTCTTCACCTTTTTCAAACAGATTAACGCCATACAACTCCACAATCTGATCACGCCTTGCACTATCTGGTTCGGCAACATAAACATCAGACTTCAAAACCATATCAGAGCGAATAAGATCACTTAAAATAGCCTCGGCCATTTTCCCACCACCAATAAATCCTACCTTCATATCAATTTCCCTATTAAGTAACTTTAAAACAGTGCACATATTCTATTCTTATCCCCTACGAGATATCAAGAGAAATCCCTATTTCTTCTCCCAATTGTAATCATAATCGTAATCATACATTCGTCATTACCCCACAAAACAAGTCCGTGCGATTTACAATAATCTCACCTGTAATTTATTTTTTTATTAAAAAAAGTTACTTAGGCACAATTTATGCTTGAACGTGAGCGCCATACAGATAGACTCTTCCTATCAACCACTATTTTGGAGCTTTTAGCAATGTTAGGACCAACACTATCTTTATCTCAATCACAACACCTGCAAATGGTGATGGCGCCACAACTGCGTCAATCGCTAGAGATGCTGCAGCTTCCAATGCTAGAGCTACGAGCCCTGATTCAGCAGGAAATCGAGCAAAACCCAACTATTGAACAGACGCCTACTGATGATCCTAATATAGAGATAGAACAGGAAAGAGAGGGCATTGACGATAAGAAGGAACTTGATTTTGATAAAGAGTTTGAAATGATCTCTAGACTCGATGATGAATGGCGCGATTATTTCTTTCAAAACCTACAAAATCGCCCTTACACTCGTGAAGATGCTGAAAAACGACAGTTTACATTCGACTCCATTTCACAAAAGGAATCTCTGCAAGAACACCTTCTCAACCAGTTAAGTATGGCAGAGTTATCCGAAAAAGATCACCAGATAGGAGAAATGGTAGTTGGTAACATTAATGATGACGGCTATCTTATCACGACAATCGACGAGCTGGCACTATCATCAAATTGTGATGCTGACCATCTGCAAGATATTTTAACTCTGGTCCAAGACTTCCATCCATCAGGAATTGCAGCAAGAGATCTATCCGAATGCTTACTCTTACAGCTGGAACGCCTTGGTAAAGGTAATGATATAGCGGGTAAGATTGTACGTGATCATATTGATAAACTTGGCAAGCGAAAATACCAGGATATAGCCAAAGCGTTAAAAATCAGTGTTGATGAGGTGATGGCTGAAATTAAGTTTATTACAGTGCTCGACCCCTCTCCGGGGCGACTATATTCAACTGATGCAACTACATATATCACACCAGAAATTCTCGTGAAGAAAGTTAATGGTAAATATGTTGTTATCCTAAACGATCAACACCTACCACACGTACGCATAAATACACATTACAAAAAACTAATAAACGACCCGAACACTCCACAAGAAACAAAATCTTATATAAGAGAAAAAATACGTGCTGGCATATTCTTAATGAAAAGTATTCAGCAACGACAGTCAACTATTGAAAGAATAGCAACTGAGATAGTCAATAAACAGACAGCATTCCTTGATCACGGCATAACCAAACTTCTCCCCATGACCATGGCCTCTGTTGCCGAAACCGTCAGCGTACACGAGACAACAGTTAGCCGTGCAGTATCCGGAAAATATATGCGCACACCAAGTGGCATCTTCGAACTGAAATATTTTTTCACTCCAGCTATCAAGAATAACAATGGTGATGAACTTTCTAACAAAACAGTGAAACATATAATCAAAGAAATGATCGGCGAGGAAAACAAAGAGAAGCCTCTTTCTGATCAAGCAATTGTTAAAGCCTTAAAGGAGCAAGGTATTGATATCGCACGCCGAACTGTTGCCAAGTATCGTCTAGTTCTGCACATTCCATCATCACACATGCGAAAATCGTACTAAAGAAATATAACATGCAAGAACAAGATCACTCATTTAAACGCACCTCAAAGAGACATCAACCAAAAGGACTAACAATTCTCTACGAAGATCATGATATTATTGTTGTTAATAAACGGTGCGGGCTACTGACAATAAGCAATGAGAATGTCAGAGAAAATACTGCCTACTTTCTGCTGAACGATTATGTCCGTAAAGGAAACTCAAAATCCAGAAATCGTGTATTCATCGTGCATAGGCTCGACCGTGACACTTCTGGCGTTCTTGTTTTCGCAAAAAGCGAGGAGCATAAGCGATACCTACAAGACAACTGGAAAAAATTCAGCAAAACATACTACGCAGTAGTAGCCGGTATTTTGTCGAAAAAAGAAGATATAATAATCTCATACCTAGCAGAAAATAGTGCTCATAAAATCTATTCCGTTACTGACCCAGAAATGGGGAAATACGCGAAGACAGGATACAAAGTCATAAAAGAATCCCAGCATCAGAGCCTATTAGAAATATATCTCTATACAGGGAGAAAGAATCAGATAAGGGCCCATCTTTCCGAAATGGGGCACCCGGTTATTGGCGACAGAAGATATGGCAAAAAAGAGGAAGGCAGCAAAAAACTTGCTCTACATGCAGGGTCGCTAACAATCATACATCCTCACACAAAAAAGGAAATGACATTTGTAGCAGATATCCCTTCCTACTTTAGAACCTTCATGAAAAATCGCAAATAACAGATAATTCATTGCACACAAAGACGATTAGGAGTACGAGCACGACTCTCTCTCTCTCAACATCCAACACCCAACATTTAACATCCAATATCCAAGTAAAAAACTCCAGTCATTGCACTAAAAGACGATTAG
>DAOVUR010000088.1 GCA_030632465.1 bacterium
AGGGTTTAATACCCCGTAGCTTGCCTGCGTCATCAATTGTAGGGCTGGAACGGCTGAGGTACTATGCCTGCCAGCCAGGCCCGGCGGGAAGGTTTCGCAAGCTCAACCATTCACGCCCTACAGTAAATAGATACCTTCGGGGCTTACCCCGAGGAGCATCATTCGTCTTTCAACTCTTCTTCGTCATGTTCAATATTTAGAGAGGCTTTTAGTCCACCGCCATCTTCTATAATCAAGTGTACACCTTGTAAGCTACCTTGTAGTAATCCACCAGCTTTAATTGTTACTGTGCCTTCAGAGACAAGCGGCCCTTTTATAGTGCCTGCTATCTCTGCATCATTACAGAATAACTCTTCTTTAAATGATATTTTTGCACCTGCTTTAACAGCTAGGTCTTTAAATTCAATTTTAGAAAAATCTATTTTTGCGCCCTTATCGATATTAAGCATACGCCCGGTTTTTATAGAGGATACCTCTCTTGCGTCGCCTGCAATGGTAACGTCACTCGCAACAATCTCACAAGGTTTAACTATGCCTGTTTCTGTTATTATTACATTGGCAATGGTTTTTACGCTTTTGCTCCAAGTGGTGTCAATGGTGATGTCGTGGGAGCAGAGTGCGGTACGGCATTTTGGGCAGATTATATTTTTCAGCATGCCGGACACTTTGAATGCATAGCTACATTCGTAGCAGAGGAGCTCATGCTTTACAGGCATGGCTGTTCTTTTGGCATGTGATGCAACTGCAGATTTATTTTTTTGTCCAGCTGCTGTTTGCTTCTCTTTTGGGAGTGTTGTTGCTGATGGGCGCGTTTTGAACTGTTGTGCGTTCCCGGAGTTAGCTGCACGACGGACCGCATTGACAGAAGCAAGTCCGCCAATAACAACTGGGCTTTTTGTGCGCGCCATACGATCTCCGTGAGGTTAGTTAACACCAGAAACATTTATTAGTGAGTGCCTAATAGTTATCCCTCCGTCGCCTTTTATAGCTCAGGAGGGGTTTGACACTGAATATTAACATTACGTCTTGAAATTACTTTTTGACGAATGTGTTACTCTTTGCCTTATCAGTATCTGTAGCAGCTGTAGGTGTGCTTATGCCAGCTACACTTGGTGTTGTAGGTGTTACTGGAGCTTTTGGCATTACAGTTCCTGTTGGATTCACTTCAGACTTACCGATGAAAGTTACACCATCTTCTACAGTTAGGCGTTTTGCACTGATGTCACCAGTTAGACGAGTGCTTGATTTAAGTTGGATTCTGTCACTAGCATCAATATTGCCATCGATTTTACCCATAACAGTAACTGACTTAACAGAGATGTTACCCTTGATAACTGATTTGTTACCGATAATTGCGTTACCAGTACAGTCTAAATCTCCAGTTAGTTTACCATCAAACTGGATGTCACTTGCGCATTTGATTGTACCTTCAATCTCAATATCTTCTGCGATGATAGTTTTTACGGTTGCTGCATCTGTCATTTTACTTCTCCTTATTTGTTTTTTATCGTTTATAATTATTTATTTACTATTTTATAACGCCGTAGGCGCAATAACTATTCACTATTAGTTATTCATTATTCACTACTTACGGGTGCATACCGGGGCGGTCAAAGCCTGTTTTTTCCGGTAACCCTAAAATTATATTCATATTCTGCATTGCGGAGCCAGCTTGGCCTTTCATTAAGTTGTCTATATATGATACTACCCGCAATCGTGATGTGCGTTCATCTACGCTGATAACCACATTGCAGTAGTTCGTTCCACGTACTTGCTGCGTGCCCACTGTTGTGTCGGACGAGTAGATACGTACAAAGCTGTTGTCACCATAAAACTCTTTATAGATATCGATAATATCATCTTCGCTTATCTTATTATTAAGCGTTCCGTATAGAGTAGACATTATGCCTCGGCATAGTGGCACTACCTGTGACGTGAATGTTACTTTAAGTTCTTCGCCTGCTAAGATCCCTAATTCACGTTCAACTTCACATACATGCTGATGACCTGCTAGCTTATATGCATTCATGTTTTCATAACGTGCAGGGTAGTGGAATGTAGGTGACGGTGTTTTGCCAGCGCCAGATACACCAGTCTTACAGTCGCATATAATCGAGTCTGGAAGTACAAGTCCAGCTTTTGCTGTTGGTGCTAGTCCAAGTAGGCAGCTGACAGCAAAACAACCAGGGTTTCCGACCAGCTCTGTGTTGCTGTTGATGGCGTCACGGTGTAGTTCAGGCAGTCCATAAACAGCTTTAGGTAGAAGTGTAGGTGCTAGATGTTCGAGAGGTTTACCTATTCGTCCGGCATAGTCGGCATAGGCTTCAGTAGTATTGAAACGAAAATCGCCACTATAGTCGATTACCTTGGCGCCTTTATCAAGTTCGTTCTGGGCCAGAGTCATACCAACGCCATCAGGTGTAGCCATAAAAACAACATCTACAGGCTCTTGAGCTTTTGGGTCATCGTGACCAACGATAGTAAGGTCGCAAAACCCTTTTAAATGTGGATATACATCACTTATTGAGCTACCAACATTATGTAAATTAACAAGGGCATTTATTTCAACTTCAGGATGGGTTGTCAGTAATTCTGTAATTCCAACACCACCATAACCACATGCACCAACGACTTTAGCTTTAATCATCTATTCGTTCCCTTTTACGCTACAGTTCCAGAAAGAATAAAGATATTATTTTATTGATAGTAATGCAACAAATATTCATCTAACTATAGGATTTGAAAAGATTTAGACAGAATGATTTTTGCTCTACGGTTCTGCTCTACTGAAAAGATTTGGACAGAATGATTGGTGACAGAATAATTTTTGCTCTACGGTGCAGTGCGCTATGATATCTGACATCTGAGATCTGTATTACTTTTTCTTCTTGCGGCCGCTGTATGGTTTAGGGGCTGCTGGTGCTGGTTTGCCTGCTTGTTCCCGATACGTTAGCTGTAGTCCGTTAAGAAACTTGCGTAGTAGCTGATTTTTACATTCGCGATAATGGTTGTGTGTTGGCTTTCTGAATAGTGCGCTCAGTTCATGTTCGCTTATCTTCTGATCGGCCAGTGATAGGATTCGTAGTACATCGTCAGATTTAAGGTCTAGTGCGATTTTGAGTTTCATGAATATGATATTGTTGTTTAAGTATGTTTCAGGATCACGTTGTGGTCCATCTTTCTTGCCACGCTTATGATTTATTAGGCCATTTAGAAAGAGCGCCAGATGCTCATCATCACACTCTTTGTAGGTGCTTTCTTGTTCTTTTTTAAGCCAGCCATTAATCTCCTGTGGCGTTGCCTCGTAATCAGCTGCAGCGAATATTTCGGTCATTTCTTTATCTCTAAAGTCAAAGGCATAGCGTATACGTCGTAGAATATCATTGTTAGTTATCATTAATGTTTTCCTTTAAACCAGATGTTATATGTTTGTTATTTGCAGTTAGAGTGGGCGACGTCTAGTCTTAACGCGATAGAAACAGTGTCCCTGTTGACTTACGTCTGCGGTAAATTTAATATTGTTATTGTTGGCACGTAATCCTTTACTATTATTGACAGGGTTCCATTTGTTATCTGTAAGTGATGTGCACATCTCGACATCATATTCATATTCGGAATCGCCCAACCAAGAGAATGAGAACTCTTTATTGTTGGAGGTTACTTGGTTTAGCATCGGTGCTCGTAATGCTGTTGCAAGTTGATTTCCGCTATCATGAACAATAATAGTATCTGCAACATCTGTGCTCCGAACAAGGTTCGCTGGCGCCTCTATGGTAGTGGTTGCTGGTGGCTCTATAGATGCTGCTTCAATAATATTTGTGGGCTTTTTAGTGCGTTGTTCGATGACAAGGTTGTCAAACTTGATGGATGACTGCCATACGTAGAATCCTACATATCCGTTGTTAGTTGATGTTGGAGGGGCGGGATCTACCCATGAGAGTGTCTCTTCTCCATCTGTATACATTGTGATCTTGTTGCCTATTCTATCGATACGATAATTTACCCAGCGCTCTTCCTTATTTGTTGGGAGGTATGGTTTTATGATTTTTCTCTGCACATCAAACTTCTTTATGCGACGCATCCAACCACGATTCCATTCGCAGAAGTAGCCGTCCTCTTTTCTCAGAATCTCTGTGCAGGAGACAAATGCACCAAAGAACTGATCTTGCGGCGCGATATTACGTCCCCTAAAGCTCATGCGGATATCACCAGGAAAGGAATATTTAAGCCTGAGGGTTATGTCGCTCATTTCTTTGCCGCCAGCACGCATGTATAGGCATTGCTCATCAGATAACCATTTGGCCACAGCTATATCATTATCAGCAACAAAATTGGTCATCGATTCTGCGTTGTCAAAAGTCTGGCGATATACTTCGTTCCATTCTGACTCATCTATTGCAGCTACTTCTGTTGTTTTGTTGGTTGCAGGTGACCATGGTTCAGCAACTGTAGTGTAGAGCTTGGATTGTCGTAACCATACAAGTGGGCTATGGCGGACGGTCAAGCTTAACGGAACCTTTGCGTCTTCGGTTACGAAGGTAATGGCCTTGCCAGTATCACCTACACGTACGGTTATTTTGTTGTCTATACGCTCCATGCTGACAGTTTGCCATGATTGCGTTACTGATAGACCCACACGACGTTCATCTGTGGTAAAGACTATGCCGTCTGCCTCAGGAATCAGTATGATCTCCTCAGTTTTAGCAAGAACTTCGACTTCCCATTTGATGTTGTGTGGTACATTACCAGCCAATTTTATATAGCAGTCGTTAACTAAAGATGAGTTTAGCTGGAGTGCGTTTGTTGGCATAACAGTATCGCGGGTATATGCTGGTTTTTGATCCTGATTAAAGGTGTAGTAAGGCTTGTAACTATCAAGTGTCTCTTGGTTACTGAGCATAGTCTCATTGAGTAGTTGCCAGCTAGGAGTTGTTGTGTCGGCCCATATTATGCCGGTGCATATAAAACTTAAAAAAACTATAGATAGTATTCTTTTCATCTTTTCGTCTCCTTTTGTTCTACATGATTCCGGATAATCTTACGCAAGAACGTCTATCGCTAGCTCCACCTTGCCGAAAGGCGCACTTACCTGGAATCCAGCTACGGTATCTTCGATAGATTCTCTGATTTCTCTCGCAATATCGCAGCCGACCTTGAATCCATCTTCGCGTGATGTACATTTGCTCATTCGCTCAAGAACTGAATCAGGAACTTCCACGCCGGGAACTTCATTTTTCATGAATTCAGCATTCTTAAAACTTGTTAATGGCCATACGCCAGCAATAATTGGAATTGTTTTTTCAAACTTGCTGGTCATGTCAATAAAGCGTAAGAGCGCTTCAGGATCAAATACAGGCTGAGTGATTGCATATTCGGCACCTGCCTGAATCTTCTGTTCGTAGCGTGCTAGTTCTCGATCCATCTCTATTGCACCAGGATTAACGCCTACGCCAATAAGGATACTACAAGGTGGGTTGATAGGGTTGCCGCCAATATCGATTCCATGATTCAGATTGTTTATAACTTGGGTTAGTCCGATAGCGTCAACATCAAAGACTCCAGTTACATCAGGGTAGTCACCAATCTTTGGTGGATCGCCAGTAATAACTAAGAAGTTGGTGATCCCTGCTGCGTATCCGCCTAAGATGTCTGACTGCATACCGATAAGATTCCTGTCACGACAGCAGTAGTGGATTATAGGCTCAATACCGAACTGTTGCTGAATGGCTATTGATGTGATCATTGGCGAAATACGCGCACTGGCACGTGGGCCGTCGGGAATATTAATAGCATCTATACCAGCCTCAGAACATAGTTGTACTTTCTCTAGCATAGGCTTGAGATCACATGAACGTGGCGGCATGATTTCGATGGAGCTAATTTTTTCTCCACGTGCTAGCTTACTGCCTATGTGCGATTTCTTTGCCGTTGGAGTTGCTTCGACGGTAATATCTTTCTTCTCGATAGGTTTTATTGTGATGCTATGTTTTACGCCACTAAGTGAATGCACTGCACGGGCAGCATCTTTAATGTGGGCAGGTGTTGTTCCGCAACAACCGCCAATACCGCTTGCGCCAAGTTCGATATATTTCTTTGCGTATTCTGTGAAATATTCTGGTGTTGCAAGATAGAGCATACGTCCTTCAATCTCTTGAGGCTGCCCAGCATTTGGCATCAGAATAAAAGGCTTATCAGTTAGTTTGATTGCCCGTTCAGCAGTGTTGTAAAGAGGTGCTGGGCCCGTTCCGCAGTTCATGCCTATAGCATCGATATGTTCCGACTCATGTAGAAGTGCGATGATATCTTCAATACCCTTACCTTTAGCATTTATGCCGTCGGCATCAACCGTGAATGAGGCTACTACTGGCAGTCCAGTTTCAGCTGCAACTTCAGCGGCCAAGAGTAGTTCGTCGATACTAGAGAATGTTTCTAACAGGAAAAAGTCGACACCACCTTTGGCTAATGCTGTGGTGCATTCGGAAAAAGCTGTGCGCACATCTTTACGATACTTTTCTGTCATTATCTGTCCTGTACGTAGACATGGGCCAACAGAACCGGCAACATAGGCATCATCACCAGCAGCGTCTCTGGCAAGTTTAGCGCCAGCAAGATTGATTTCCACTGTCTGTTCGCTTAATCCATAACCTTGTAACCAGATACGATTGGCACCAAAAGTGTTGGTTTCAACAACATCAGCGCCAGCCGCAATATATTCAGAATGGATGTCGCGAATCAGGTCAGGGTTAGTTAGACATAGTTCGTCGAAGCAGCGGTTGATAAATACTCCGCGTGAGTAGATCATAGTCCCCATAGCGCCATCAAAGACAACAGGTGCTTCAGACATACGATCAATAATGTTTTGTTTTGGCATATTTTACTCCAATAGATCAAATTCTTCTTTAGAAACGTAGCAGATGGGGCATACCCAGTCATCAGGGATATCCTCAAAAGGTGTACCTGCCGCAACTCCATTTGCGGGGTCTCCAATGGCAGGATCATAGATATAGCTACAGTTTATACATATATATTTCATAGTTCGGTAAGAGTAGGGAAGTTGGTGGTTTAAGTAAAGTCTTTTAACATGGATAAAGAGGATGAACCAGTTCGGCAAGCTCATGGCAGGTAGGATTACCGCTCGACGGGAGGATAGCCACAAAAAGGCGCAAAATTCACAAAATGTTGCTCTACGGTGTGCTCGACAGAAAAAATTTACAAAAAAGGTTTTGCCACGAATGCACGAATAATATTTACAAAGAAGTGATATATCAATAGATTTAACCCAGTAAAACTGATCTGGTTGTGTAGTGTTTATAAGGTGGGGAATAGGAAAATGAAATATAAGGTGATCAACTTTGTTGCAGTTTTCGCTGTGCTGTTTGCGGTATCGGCGACTGCTGAACATAAAGATACATTAGCGTATAGAACATTTATAGACTATGCGAATCAGGGAGTAGTTCAGTCGGTCTTGATATCCGAGTTTGGTGGCAATAATATGGAGGCAGTG
>DAOVUR010000066.1 GCA_030632465.1 bacterium
CGCATCCGAAAAAGGTGCAGCCCGACCTAAAGATGTTGCCGACCACCTTTCTGTTGCCAACTCATCAACTACCGCCGCCCTACACCTTCTAAAAAAACGTAATCTCATTAATCACAAGCCGTACGACATAATAACCTTAACGGCAAGCGGTAAGAAAATCGCCACCAAGATAGCCAAAAAACATGAGATCTTAACACATTTCTTTACCGAGATTCTGGCGATTGACAAGAAGACATCAGATGAGTGCGCCTGCAAAATCGAGCATGCTATCCCAGACACAGTTTTAGAGCGCTTTATTGAGTATATCAATTTCAAAGAAAAGAACCCGACCACAGAATGGATCAAAGGCGTAGGCTTTGCCTATAAAGAAGAAAGATAACGATGAATATCACGGAAGTAGACGTAGGCCAGACCGTTAAGGTTACAGGCTATGAAAAAACCGAAAAAGCTTATAGGCACAAACTTCTCACTATGGGCTTAATCAGAGGTGCAGAATTTACCCTCACCCGTAAGGCCCCTCTGGGTGATCCTGTAGAGATTAAACTACGCGGATTTAACCTTACCCTAAGAAAAGCCGAAGCCGAAAGTATGATCCTAGAATTAATTTAAGAACAAAACAAGGAGATGCCTGCAATATGCATCATATCAAAGTAGCTATCGCCGGCAATCCAAACTCCGGCAAAACAACTCTATTTAACGCACTAACCGGATCACACCAACATGTTGGTAACTGGCCTGGTGTTACAGTTGAGCGCCTTGACGGATGCTATAAGCATCAGCATAAGAAAATCTGCATAACTGACCTGCCAGGAATATATTCCTTCTCGGCATACTCCATTGATGAAACAATCGCTCGCGAACATATTCTAAACGATCAACCAGACCTAGTAATCAATGTCCTAGATGCAACTAACCTTGAACGCAACCTATTCCTAACGACACAGCTCCTAGAAATCAAGACACCGATGGTTGTTGTTCTTAACATGATGGACTTAGCAGACCGCCGCCGCATAAAAATAGAGGCCGAACATTTAGCACTACATCTAGACTGCCCCGTGATACCCATTATCGCAAGTAAGGGCAAAGGCATCCAGGAACTTCGTGACGCCATTATGCAGGTTGCCGAACGCAAACTGATCCCACGCACAAATATACAGTACGACTCAGAACTAGAAAAAGGTATAACAAATTTATCGGAGAAACTATCAGCTACCGCCGATAAAAAGAATATTGATGAACGCTGGTTAGCTATCAAGCTTATTGAGAAGGATGACCTCGCCCTAGAGCTAGTAACCGACACGGAGACGCTAAAGCTTCTTGATTCAGAAATAGAGCGTGTAGAGAAACATACAGGCGAAGAGATGGATATTGTTGTTGCTGATGGTAGATACGGCTTTATCCACGGACTTGCCCGCGATGTTATTAGGCGCGATAACCAGATACGACAAACCATATCGGATAAACTGGATAAAGTCATGCTAAACAGAATACTCGGTATCCCAATCTTTCTAGCAATCATGTATCTAGTATTTGCTGTCACTATTAATGCTGGATCACCATTTATTGACTTCTTTGATCAGCTGTGTGGCACCATATTTGTTGATGGCTTTGGCGCTGTACTTGCCCACCTGCATACCCCAGAATGGCTAATGGTATTTCTTGCCAATGGTATTGGTGGCGGCATCCAAACGGTATCCACATTTATTCCGCCAATATTCTTGATATTCCTCTGTCTTTCGATCCTGGAAGATTCTGGCTACATGGCACGTGCCGCATTTGTTATGGATCGATCACTACGCACTATAGGACTTCCAGGCAAGGCCTTTATACCTATGCTAGTAGGCTTTGGATGTAACGTCCCCGCAATCTTAGCCACACGCACACTAGAGAATAGTCGCGACCGGATCTTGACCATCCTAATCAACCCATTCATGTCATGTAGCGCACGTCTGCCTGTCTACACACTTTTTGCGGCCGTATTCTTCACGCAACATGGCGGAATAGTCCTATTCACACTCTACTTTACAGGGATCGTTCTAGCTATTATATCTGGGCTACTATTCAAAAATACCATCCTACAAGGTGAACCAGCAACATTTGTGATGGAGCTTCCACCATACCATTTTCCTACCTTTAGAGGGATCATGTTCCATACATGGAAACGACTCAGCGACTTTATTATCCGTGCAGGACGAGTCATCTTAATGATGGTTATTGTACTTAGCCTCTTCAACTCCATAGGAACAGATGGCAGTTTCGGAAATGATAACTCAGAGAAATCGCTACTTGCTGCAAGTGGCAAAGCAATCACACCCATACTCCATCCAATGGGCATCACGCAAGAAAACTGGCCTGCTACCGTTGGCCTGTTCAGTGGCATATTCGCAAAAGAAGCAATTGTCGGCACACTCGACACCCTATACGCCAGCCTTGACCGTCACCATCAGCCACCGCAAGAAAAGCTAGAACCTTTCAACTTCTGGAACGGGATCGCGGACGCATTTAGCATTATTCCGGCAGCCTTTAAAGCTCCCGACACACCTGCTGTAGATACAACTACTGCCGCAACAGAAAAACAGACATGCACTAGTATCAGTAAATATTTTGACGGTCAAATTGGAGCATTTGCCTATCTAATATTCATACTTATATACTCTCCATGCCTAGCTGCTATTACGGCAATTTATAACGAAACAAATATTAAGTGGGCAACATTCTCAGTACTTTACCTTACCAGCTTGGCATGGATAGCCGCTACAGTTGTATATCAAGCAGGAACATTTCTACGACATCCTGGATCATCCTCAATGTGGCTATTGATATGCGCAGCAGCCCTAGCCTCATTCTATACTGGGCTTATTATCAAAGCAAAGAGACTTCCTAAAGGATCACGATGCTTATAACGGAGATCAAAGAGCTGATTAACGAGCGCAACTCCATGTCGTTGCGCGAATTGGCTATTCATTTCAAAATGGAACCAGAAGCAATTGCGCCAGCCATAGATATTCTAGTGAAAAAAGGTAGTGTCGAAATCATCGACCTAAAATGCGCATCTTGCAAATCTTCCTGCTCCGGTTGCTCAGTAGAACATCAACCTGACATGCTTATATATCAAGCGACAGAAAACACCAATCAATACTGACGCGAATATGATGACAGATCATCCTTTGCAGCATGCTTAATCCAGTAGGTTTCAGCATCAGATGGACAAGCTCTATTCATGGGGTCTCTACCGAATACAATCTGAGACATATGGCCTATAGTGAAGAAAATATAAAAGAACGGCACCAATAAAATCCAAGTCGCACCAATGCCGACACCGGCAATAATTTTATGTACCATTCTCTTAATTGCATAATATAGTGACGGAACAAAGAACCCGCTGACCATAATAAGCGTTGCCATACTAAAGGCCACTAAAGGAATTAAACGTCTTTCACTGAAGATCAGAAACATCACCCCGACAGCAATAGGCACAAGCAGATCCAGCAGAACCTTCTGTGGCTCTGGGCGCGTAGCAACATCCTGCTTGACCACAACAGCAGCTTTCTTCCATGGCCAGACAATATTCATCACCTGTTTCTGTCTCTCTGTATTCATAAACCAATATTTCCTAAAATAAAGTATAGATAAAAGGTAAAGCAGCAGTCTGCGTTGTCACAATCAGTAGTGCCAAAAGCAGCAAAACCAAAACCATCGGCACAATCCACCAAACTTTATTCTCCCATGCAAAGCCGACAAACTCTTGTAATAATTTCTTTAAATGTTTGAAAAATATCATCTTAAACTCCTTATCATTGATACCCAAAATTTCTTGACCAAGACGGCCAACGCTACACTTAATCTAGCACGAATTCCCCGCGCCAATCACCTTCTTCTTTCCATTCTGGCTGTTCAGTTTTCGCCAATAAAAAATCTCCCAACACAAGATAATCCATCTCGGTACGCATAAAGCAACGATACGCATCTTCCGGCGTACATACAATAGGCTCACCCCGTACATTGAATGAGGTATTGATAATGATACCAAACCCCGTACGTTCATCAAACGCTTTAATAATGTCGTAATATGGCCTATTAGTATCTGGCGATACTGTCTGTACACGCGCAGAGTAATCAACATGCGTAATGGCAGGAACATCTGAGCGAGCCTCATTTATCCAATCTTTCAGAACTGTTGCATCGCGATCACTCTGCCCCTGTATACATCTCGATTTCTTTACAGGTGCAACTAGCAACATGTATGGTGACGGTGCATCAAGTTCGAAAAAATCAGATGCTTTTTCAGCAAGACACGATGGCGCAAATGGGCGGAATGATTCTCTATATTTAATCTTAAGATTCATTATCGACTGCATCTGTGGCGACCGTGCATCACCCAGTATAGATCTATTACCCAAAGCGCGTGGCCCAAACTCCATGCGCCCAGCGAAATGACCAACCACGTTCTGATCATCAAGAATCTTTGCAATTATTGCCCCACGACTATCGGCAGGCATATTTTGATAAGCATACCCCTTGTTATCTAAATATTCTTGGATATCATCCGCCTTAAAGTCCGGCCCCAAATATGACCCAGAAACTTTGTCATGCAGACCATCACTATCACGCGGTCCATCCTTAACCATATGCCATATTAGCAATGCTGCACCAAGCGCACCACCAGCATCTCCCGCTGCTGGTTGAATCCAAACATTATCAAAGATCTTTTCTTGTACTATACATCCATTTGCCACACAATTAAGAGCTACACCACCAGCCATGCACAGGTTCTTCTCGCCTGTTATCTCCTTGGCATGACGTGCCATCTTTAAAACAATCTCTTCGGTAACAACTTGAATTGATTTTGCTATATCCATTTCCCGTTTGGTGATCTCCGACTCCGCACTACGTGCAGGCCCATCAAATAGCGCCGCAAATTTATCATTGGTCATTACCAGTCCATCAAGATATGCAAAATAATCCATGTTGAGCCGGAACGAACCGTCATCTCGTAAATCAAGAAGATTATCTTTAATCACATCCACATAGATAGACTCACCATAAGGCGCCAAACCCATAAGTTTATATTCACCTGAATTGACCCTAAATCCTGTAAAGTATGTGAATGCAGAATAGAGCAGTCCCAACGAATGGGGAAAATGCATTTCACTAAGTATCTCAAGTTTATTACCTTTACCATGGCCTATACTACTCGTACTCCACTCGCCAACACCGTCCACAGTAAGAACTGCTGCACTTTCAAATGGTGACGGGAAGAAAGCACTTGCCGCATGTGATTCATGATGCTCAGGAAAATATATGTCCTCAGGCATATCAATACCGCACTTCAAGAGCGATTTCTCTATCTCCATAGGGATCCAGAGTTTTTTTCGTATCCATATAGGCATAGCCATCATAAATGAACGAAGACCTTTTGGCGCTACACTAAAGTATGTTTCCATAATACGCGCAAACTTCGTGATTGGCTTATCATAAAAAACTACGGCATCCAAATCAGACTTACCTACCCCGCCTTCGGCAAGGCAATATTTTACAGCATTAACAGGAAAATTGTGATCATGCTTGATTCGCGTAAATCTCTCTTCCTGCGCAGCGGCAATAATTTCACCATCACATATTAATGCGGCGGCAGAATCGTGATAAAATGCGCTTATTCCAAGTATATTCATATTAAAAATCTATCTCTTATCTTATGCTGGTAAAGAAAATGTCCATAAAACATTCATTGTGCCATAATCATATAGTAAAACTCAATCTATAAAACCTAGACTGAATAACAAAAATCGAGATGCCAAACATGAGTTGCTACAAACCGCTTACGCTTAATATGCTGTATCTGCAGAGCGCCAGATCTGTAATTCCTTCATAACAGTAAGATGCGCCTCAACAACATCTTTTTGTACCTGCTCCTCTTTATCCTTAGCGAAAGCCGGACCACTATAAGCGGAAACAAGCGTCAAGATATCATCACTTGCCCAAGCTGGCTGTTTCAGCTTCAAGAATGTCAATATATCACATCTCGAATTATTCCATTTAGCCACAAGCATCATCTTTGTATTCCTAACGGGATGCCGCAAACTAGACCAGGTAAACCCGCGCGGAACCCAGTTTGGATCCTCAACCATACCAATCCTAGGGAAAGCCATAGAGCGAACATCAATAGATGAAGTTGCAAAGTCACCAGCCCGCAGCATACTAGTGACCCATATCGATATTTTGCCTGAGCCTGATATCAATCGCCACACCTGCAACTGCGATGGCAGACTACTACTACCCGCTACCCCCGTAATCGCTCTAGTATCAGCAAGTAATTCAACCTCATACCCTTTGATCTTCATGCAGTCACACATATTATAGCCATGCACTAATCTGGACATAACTAATGCGCCATCATTCTGATCATGCCGTTTCACTACAAATGCAGCGATATTAGGCTCCATGACAGTGGTAACCACTGGTTTTGTTTTAATAAGATACTGGCTGCTATCACTCTGCTTAAAATTAATGAAATCATCATTGTTTAGCTCAAAAGCAGTAAAGGCGCGACTACTACGGTTAGACATTATTTCCCAGAACCCGACTAGAAGCACACATATAACAAGTGCGGTAGCAGTCAGCATCTGCTTTTTATCTTGTCTCATCTGTAACCTCAACCTTTATTAGGAACGTTCTTTACCAAAAATCATAATCCTTAACGTGCTAAGGATAATCTGCAGATCAAGACTAAGCGACAAATGTTTAATATAATAAAGATCGTATTCCAACTTACGCTTAGCATCTTCAGCGGTACTACCATAATGATATCGCACTTGTGCCCAGCCAGTAAGTCCAGGCATCACATTCTCTCGCTCCCGATAGTACGGAATGTCCTCTTCAATCTTATCAATAATTACCGTTCGCTCTGGTCGCGGACCAACCAAGCTCATATCGCCACGCAAAATATTGAAAAACTGCGGCAGTTCATCTACACGAAACTTACGTAATATCCGACCTAACCAAGTAATACGTTCATCACTAGCATCGGACCAAACAGGACCAGTATCATTCTCGGCACCATGGCGCATAGTACGAAACTTATGAATTGTAAAAGGAGCACCAAACCGCCCCTCTCTAACTTGTGAATATATAACCGGACTACGAAAATCAAGCATCTTCATCAATAGAGCAATCAAGACACATAACGGTGCAAAAAGCACACAAGCAATCAAAGATATCACAATATCTGAGATACGTTTCAGGCGCCAGATACTCAACAGATTTGTCTCCATACTGACCTTCATCAACAGATCTTCATCAACATATTCCAGAGGCGTCATACCGCTATATATCTCAGCTATATGCAGTGGCGTAAGAACCTCCAACCCATTAAAGCGTAGATGTTTAAGCTGGGGATACAGCACTTTGGCCTTACTCATATCATCTAATGCAAGCACGATAAGATCTACTCCTAAACTATTTATAACTTCTTCTAGTTTATCGGGAGATGCATAAATAATAACTACACCATCATTAAAATCAGAGCCCGAGCGAAGCTGTACCTGCTGCTCTAGAACACAAATAAAAGCAACAGCCTTATGGGCAGGTAACACAAACTCCTTCTCCAGAATACGACGACAAAACTCAGCATTCTTACCACAACCAATAATCACTGACCGACAAGTAAAACGCTCACTTCTAAAGATAGCTCTATAAACCATCAATTTAAGTGATAATGACACAATACTATAGACCACAACAGAAATGAGCAATACTCCACGACCCAGCACCACCATGAACCAAGCATAAGACGTTATACTGAGAATAAACATCGCAAATATTAAAGAAAACAACCAAGTGACAATTAGATTAAATCTCGAATATGTATACTGCACACGATAACTGCCAGCCAAATAGTTCGCAAGTATCACGCTGCCAAAAAATATCATCCAGCCATCGATATGTTCAAATACATAGATAATTGTTGCATCGTGCCCCAGCCTACCGATAATACCGACAAGACTACCTAACATCAGGCATGCCAAATCTATTAGTGCTAGCCATGCAATCTGTACACGAACATGCGAACGAGCCATTACCATAATTGAAACCTTTTTTTACTTGGATAAAATATTAATGACAAATAACAGACTGCCTAAAACAGTAATCATTATCACGAAAACGCATTACGGAACCAACGCTTAGCAGACTTACCAGCCTCTTGCAGTGGGTTTTTACGGCGGAATTTTGCGGACTGACCTTTTTGGTCCCCATAATTATAGTAGTTATACCCATAAGCATAAGCATTACTATAGTACGCATAGTTTGGATATTGATACGCATAGTAAAGACTACTGATCTTATGCATCTCAATACTATTCATAATCAATCCCAACACCTGCGCCTCTTTAAGCATATCAAGCGAGTAGCGAATTAGAGGCTTAGAAGTATGATTAATACGAGCAACATAAACAACCACACCTATCCCCTGCGTAGTCATAATAACTGTATCGGTCACACGTAGAATCGGAGATGTATCAACAAATATATAGTCGTAGTCATCCTGCAGATCCACAAACATCGACATCAAATCTACCGACTGCAACAGTTCAGATGAACCATCATAAGTCTTACCTGTAGGGGCAAGATCAAGATTTTCAATACGTGTTGAAACGATAACATCTTTAATAGAACGTTTATCTC
>DAOVUR010000043.1 GCA_030632465.1 bacterium
AAAGATGCCAGCATGGCGTGCATTTGATTGTCGAGCCCGCGAGACAAGCAAATAAACGCCATCACCGCCGAGCAATATAGCGCACAGATTAGTGTACATTCGTGCATTCGTGGCAAATCCTTTCATAGCGCACAGCACCGTCGAGCAGCATCCAGTAAATCCTGTTAATCCTGTCAAAACCTTTTCAGAGCGCACAGTTTTCCTTTTCCCTGAGTTCCTTGTGTTCCCTGTGGTGAATCATCCCTTCAGAGCGCACCGCACCGTCGAGCAACACTTTTCTATACAGCCGTAACAGCTATCATGCAGACATGCCCATTAAGATCCCACTCAGTCGAATCATCCAACACAGCCTCAACCGCCGAACACTCAACAGTAAGCGTCTCCGACTTAATATAGTCGCCCAACTCAGACACCGCCTTGCACAACTCAGAATCACCAACAAACTCAACATTGATCCGCTGAGTCACCTCAAACCCTGCATTTTTGCGCATATTCTGCACCTTATTCACAAACTCCCTAGCAAGCCCCTCGGTAATCAACTCAGCACTCAGCTCCGTCTCAAGCGCAACAAGCAGCTCACCTTCAGATGCAACCACAAGCCCCTCATGTGGAATTCTCTCAACAAGAACATCTTCCGATCCAAGCGGGAACTCATCACCATCAATAATAATATTGATCTCACCACCACGCACAAGAGTCTCCAATGCCTCATCATCAAGCTTAGCAATAACTCCCGCAGCCTTCTTAACATTTGGCCCAAGTCGAGGTCCCAAACGCTTAAAGTCAGCCTTACCCTTCAGGGTAGCAAGACGCAGCTCATCCTCACCAAACACAATATCCTTCACATTCAGCTCTTCCAAAACAATATCGCTCAGAACCTTCAAACGTGAAACAACCTGCTGATTCCTAGATATCACATGAATCTGCGCTAACGGCTGACGAACCTTCAGATTATTATCAGCACGAAGCAAACGCCCAAGACGAACCACAGTCATAACCAGCTCCATCTCCTGCTCCAACTCAAGATCCCTATTCTCCGCCTGCGGCATCGGGAAATCACACAGATGCACCGACTCCGGCATATCATCAGTACGCAAATTGCGATATATCTCCTCACTAATAAAAGGAACAAATGGAGCAGCTATCTTTGACAACTGAAGCAGCACCGTATAAAGCGTATGATACGCCTGCATCTTATCATCATCATCCTGCGACTTCCAAAAACGACGACGACTACGACGAATATACCAATTCGTAAGATCATCAATAAACAGCACAAAAGGACGTACCGCGCGCTGCAACTCATATTCATCCATAGCAGCAACCACAGACTCACTCAAAGTTTCCAACGAGCTAATAATCCAGCGATCAAGCACATTCGTACTCTTGCCATCAGACTTAGCCGGTGCCCAATCATCAATATTAGCGTAAGTCACAAAGAAACTGTACGAGTTCCAGAGCGGTATCAAAATATTTCTTAAAAGCTGCTTAACGCCATCCTCAGTAAAACGTAGATTCTCCCCACGAACAACTCCAGAATTAATCATATATAAGCGAATCGCATCAGCTCCATACGTATCAATCAGCAAAGTCGGATCAGGATAATTAGTTAGCCGCTTACTCATCTTCTTACCATCAGCAGCCAGCACCAATCCATTAACAATAACATTCTTAAATGCTGGGCGATCAAATAGCGCTGTCGATAACACCGTTAAAGTATAAAACCAGCCACGTGTCTGATCAAGACCCTCAGCAATAAAGTCAGCCGGGAAATGACTATCAAAATGCTCCTTATTCTCAAACGGATAATGCGTCTGCGCATACGGCATAGAGCCACTCTCAAACCAGCAGTCAAGCACCTCAGTAACACGCTTCAACATCCCCCGCCCTTCCTGCGACGGAATCTCTATATCATCAATAAAATGCTTATGCAGATCAGCAACCTTACGACCGCTCAATTTCTCCAGCTCCTCAATAGAGCCAATACAGATAGCCTCCTTGCCATCATCACTACGCCAGATCGGTAACGGCGTTCCCCAATAACGATTACGAGATATAGCCCAGTCGCGCGCACCCTCCAGCCACTTACCAAAACGGCCATCACGAAGATGATCCGGAGTCCAATGAATTTCCTGATTCACCTCAGACATCCGCGCCTTAACCTTCTCAACATTAACAAACCAAGTAGAAATCCCACGGTATATCAACGCCGTATCACAGCGCCAACAGTGCGGATAGCTATGCTTAATCGTAGCCTGCTTGATCAGCTTGCCTTCCAGCTTAAGACGCTTAATAATATCCTTATCAGCCTCCTTCACCTTACGCCCAACATAATCAACCACCTCCTCAGTAAACTGCCCCTCCTCATCAACCGGACAGACAACCGGCACACCTTCCGCCAGCCCCAAAGCATAATCATCCTCACCAAAACCAGGTGCCATATGCACAACACCAGTACCATCCTCAGTAGTAACAAAATCACCAGAAAGAATACGGAACGCACCCTTCTCCTTTAAATCAGCAAAATAAGGAAACAACGGTTCGTATGTCCGGCCAATCAGTTCAGAGCCCATAACCTCAGTAACACTCTCCACCTCTTCAGAGTCCTTGTAATACTCATCAAAACGCGCCTTTGCCAGATAATAGACAGCACCCTTTTCCTGCACGCGCACATAAGTAATATCAGGTCCAGCAGCTAACGCCATATTAGACGGCAACGTCCAAGGTGTCGTTGTCCAAGCCAAAACAAAAGCATTCTCCTCATCATCCAGTCGGAACCCAACAGTAACAGCAGGATCCACCACATCCATATATCCCTGATTAGTCTCAAAATTAGAAAGCGGCGTCGAGCAACGTGGACAACAAGGAAGAATCTTACGACCCTCATATATCAGTCCCTTATCCCATAGCTCATTAAAGACCCACCAGATAGACTCCATAAACTCAGGGTCCATCGTCTTATAGTCACGCTCAAAATCAACCCAGCGCCCCATACGAGTAACAGTCTTCTCCCACTCAGCAGTATAACGCAGAACAATACTGCGACACTTCTCATTAAAAACATCAACACCCAGCTCCTCAATCTCACTCTTTCCGCTGATCTTAAGCATCTTCTCAACTTCGCACTCAACCGGTAAACCATGACAATCCCAGCCGAACCTACGATCAACAAAATATCCACGCATAGTCTGATAGCGCGGAATGATATCCTTAATAGTACCAGCAAGCAGATGACCATAATGCGGAAGCCCAGTAGCAAAAGGAGGGCCATCATAAAAAACAAACTCCTCACAATCGCGCCTAAGATCAAGCGATGCCTTAAACGTCTGATGCTCCTTCCAGAAAGACAGCATCTCCTCTTCCACCCTCGGTAAATCCACTCTATTTGATATCGGCTTAAACATAATAAATCCTAATTAAAATAATCCACAGTCAAAAAACTGCCCTTTTTCGGAACAAAAACAGCCAACAAACTAAAACAATACACCATAAAAGGCAATAACACTTTACAACATACCGCAAAAAAACAGTGAATAATGAATAACGAATAGTGAATAATTATTGATATTCCTCTTTTTAATAGTCCTTTTTTCTTCACTCCCTTTTCTCAGCCGAAGGCACTCAAGCGTAGCGGTTGTAAAAACCTTTTTCATAGCGCACCGTTCCCCTTTTATTCGCTGTGTTCCTCATTTGTTGCCATCCTTTTCAGAGCGCACAGCACCGTAAGAAAGCAGTGAATAACTAACAGTGAATAGTGAATAATTATTGATGTTTCTTATTAGTGAATTTTATCGTTCCTTTCAGAATGCATACATGGCGTGCATTTGATTGTCGAGCCCGCGAGACAAGCAAATAAACGCCATTACCGTAGCGCAGT
Organism: bacterium; assembly: GCA_030632465.1. Lineage (GTDB taxonomy): Bacteria > Verrucomicrobiota > Kiritimatiellia > UBA8416 > CAMZLY01 > CAMZLY01. Next base: position 3,878 of record DAOVUR010000043.1, read on the forward strand.
TTTGTGGCTTCTGCGCCTTTTTGTGGCTATATTTCATCTTTTCTTTGTGGTCCTTGTGTTCTCTGTGGTGAATCCCCCGCAAAGTTTTATTCGTGTTCATTCGTGCATTCGTGGCAACCCCCTTCATAGCGCACAGCACCGTAGAGCAGAAAATCATTTTGTCCTAAAATCATTTTGTCAAAATCTCTTCATAGCGCACCGTTCCGCGCCTTTCGCGTCTTTCGTAGTTAAAAACCTTTCCATAGTGCACCGTTTCATGTACGTTGCACACATTAACAATCAAGGAAAAAATTATGCAATGGTACTACGCAAAAAATAACGAACAACTAGGCCCAATCGACAATGACGAATTCCAGCGCCTAATCGACGCCGACCAGATCCTACCCACAGACCTCGTATGGAACACAACCTTACCAGACTGGACTCCCGCAGCATCAATTGCCGGCCTCTTCCCTAACTCAGTAGCATCACTACTACCCACCTACGACACATTCGAGCCCACAACCACAGACTTCGCAAAACTCACCGATAACCACGATCTTCTACAAAGGTCTAAGATATCACTGCAAAACAACTGGGGAGCTGCAGCAGGAATATATCTTTTATACTTCATAATCAGTTATGCAATAGCAAACATACCCCTCATAGGCAGTATAGCACCACTTATTATAAGTGGACCATTCAGCCTCGGGATTTGCCTATTCTTTCTCACCTTAGTAAGAAAGAGTAGTCCAACCATAAGTCAGCTTTTCGATGGATTCAAAACCTTCGAAATTTCCATGGTAACATATATATTCACAGTCATATTCACGCTTCTCTGGTCCCTGCTACTTATTATTCCAGGAATAATCGCATCCATATCCTACTCAATGGCATACTACATCATTATTGATAACCCCAACATTTCCGCAATGGACGCAATCACACGAAGCAAAGAAATGATGATGGGCAACAAGATGAAATATTTCTGTATGCAATGGCGATTCTTTGGTTGGATACTACTAGCTCTAGCAACATTTGGCATCGGCTTTATCTGGCTAACCCCATATATGTTTACAGCTAACGCCGAATTCTACGAAGACCTCCGAAAAGCCCAACAATCTCCTGCAGGCGACGACCTAATAAGCGCATCTGTGAATGCCGGACAAGAGAGTCCATCGCGATAAGGAAATAGAATGAACGAGCAAATCAAACGAGAAGAGAGTGTTCACGGAAAACACTGGAGTAAACTGCATGGAGGATATTTCTCCGAGCCTATGGTAGCGTACCCGCTCATTCGGAAAGTCCAGATGATTGCAGGTAAGTCGGAAGCTGACACAATTATCGATCTAGGTGGCGGTACAGGATCCTTGCTCTCATTACTCCTGGCAGAGGGCATTGACCGCAATATCTCTCTTGTGAATCTTGATGCTTCGGACACCCAGCTTGAGGCCGCGACAAGATCAGAAACCTCTTGTGTTCGAGGTTCCGTAGACTCGTTCTCGCGACACGATGTGGGAGCTGAAGATGGAAATTTCCTGTTCATGATGCGCTCCGTCCTACACTATTTCGGAGAAGACGGTCTGCGCCCGATGCTTCGGCACTTGCGCACCCAGACGCAACCAGGAGAGTATTTCGTGCACCAGACAGCATCATTTCGCCATCAACACGATGCAGACTGTATGAATGAACTCTACCAGATCATGCGAACACCGAAGTGGTACCCTACAGTCGACTTTCTATGCGAGTGCCTAAAAGACGAGGGATGGCAAGTGCTTGAGGTGCTGCCGGGCTTACCATTGCCTCTGACAAAAGAGGAACTCAGGCGCCGGTATGATCTCAGTCCAGCGGAACTTCTGCGTATCAGTGACCAATTTCTCTCGCACCCCCTTGTGTCAGAAGATCTCTTCAAGAAAACGGACGATGACTTCTGCGCCTTTCTTCATTACTGGATTTACATCTGTACACCTGTCATCACCGACAAGCCTAACAAGAAAAAACCAGAGATGACTGTGAAATGAAATGTGAAAAGTGCAACATTAATCTAAATCATCGGGAGATCAGGGCACAGCAGGGCTCAATAATCTCCTGCCCACAATGCGGTCAGGAAACGAAGGTGAAATATTCTCTGGTTGATTCCTTGACTGATCCAGCAATCGTTCCATTTGGAAACTTAAAGTACGCTTCACGTCCTATAAGCATTACGTGGATCGTGGTGTTTTTCGCTTTCTTTGCTCTACTGTTGATCTTGCTCATTGGGACACTCGCAGGAAAAGTAACAATCACAGGATAAAAAATCCCCAAACAGTCAACCAAACATCACCACTAACTATCTACTTATAGACTGAGTCTTGTAGCGCTTTACGCATGGCATCAACATCAGGCTCTTTGCCTGTCCAGATAGTAAATGCACGTGCACCTTGATAAAGCAACATATCCAAGCCATTGGCAGCCTTTGCGCCAACAGCTTCAGCAGCTTTCATAAATGCTGTTTGCGGATACATATAGACAAGATCAAATACCATCTGTCCATCACGAAATGCAGCCTTCTCTAAAAGTGAAGGATCATCAGGATTCATCCCAACTGGGGTTGCCTGTACCACTAGATCAGCTTTGAGGCATGACGCACTCCACAACTCTTTATCGTTAGGCACCACAACAACCTCTGTTGCTGGCGCAATATCGGCAAGTTCAACCTTAAGTCGCTCGGTACGCTCTTCATCAAGATCAGCTACCGCGATCTGCTTGGCTCCTTCAACAGCAGATGTTATTGCCACAGCACGCCCAGCACCACCGGAACCTAGAATAAAGATTGAAAGATCTTTTACGCTACAATTAAAAGCTTCTTTGACTGCCGCAAGAAAACCGTAACCATCAGTGTTATGTCCTCTAATAGTCCCATCTTCCAAAAACTCTACCGTATTAACTGCACCTAGATTTTTGGCTGTATCATCAAGTTGATCCAAGCCATTAAAAGCAACTTCTTTAAGTGGCACGGTAAGGTTCACTCCACCAAATCCCATCTCTTGCATAGATGGCAAAACTGACATTAATTTATCTGGATGCACATCGAATGCTAAATATATCGCATCCATATCTAATGATGCTAATGATGCATTATGCATAATTGGTGAAAGTGTATGCCCGATAGGATGTCCTAACACAGCAAAAGGCTCTGTATGTCCTGATAGTTTCATCTTTAATTCCTTTTATAAAAGAAGCCTATAATACCTGCCACTCACTAAAAACTTTTGCCAGGATTTACTGGATTACTGACAACTGATTACTGTTTCTGCCCGCGTTTAATAAGCAAACGATTCGAGCAGGCCAGATATGCTTTAGCGGCGGCTTCTACAATATCGGTACTAGCAGCTTTGGCACTAATAATCTCTTTACCAAACTCAACTCGTAAACTGACCTCCCCCATAGCATCTTTACCAATGGTTACTGCCTGCAATGAAAAATCGAGTAGCTTGCCATTTAGTTTAGTAATGCGCTCTATTGTTTTAAGGGCCGCATCTACTGGGCCATCACCACAGGAGGCGTCCTGTATAACCTCATCACCTTTAACAAGGCGGACAGTCGCAGTCGGTACGGTTGATGTTCCTGTTGCTACATGCAGATAATCCAACGCATAGGCTGGCGCACTATTTTCCATACCTTCACGGGCAAGCATCACAAGATCATCATCATAGATATTCTTCTTTTTATCTGCTAAGGCGATAAAGTTCTTGTAGGAAACCTCTAACTCTTCAGGCGTAAGATCGATACCCATCTTCTTTAGTCTATGCCGGAATGCATGACGTCCGGAATGTTTGCCGAGCACTAGCTCAACACTTTCCAGACCAATATCTTCAGGACGCATAATCTCATACGTTTCACGGTTTTTCAACATACCGTCTTGATGAATCCCAGCTTCATGAGCAAATGCATTTGCACCAACAATAGCCTTATTGCGCTGAACCTGCATTCCAGTCAAACTGCTTACCATACGACTGGCTTGATAAATCTTCTCTGTTTTAATGCCAGTCCAGACTTTACCAAACTGCTCAGGCCGAGTACGCAGTGCCATTACAACCTCTTCTAATGCCGCATTACCAGCACGCTCGCCTAGCCCATTGATGGTACACTCAACTTGCCGCGCACCATTCTGCACTGCAGTTAGTGAGTTAGCTACAGCTAGCCCTAGATCGTTGTGACAATGCACACTAATAATGGCATCATTAATATTTGGTACATCTTCATATAGCCGCGCAATAACCAGACCAAACTCTTCTGGTATCGAATAGCCTACTGTATCAGGAATATTGATAGTGCTAGCACCTGCATCAATAGCAGCTTCCACCATCTCAGCCAGAAAGTCTGGCTCTGTACGAGACGCATCTTCTGGACTAAATTCAATATCATCACAAAAAGTGCGCGCATACTTTATCGATGCCACTGCCTGTTTAAGTATCTCACTACGCGCCTTGCGCAGCTTGAACTGACGGTGAATGGCTGATGTTGCAAGAAAGACATGAATCCTAGACTTTGCCGCTGGCGCCACAGCTTCTGCGCAACGCTCAATATCTTTATCGATACAACGCGCTAGCCCACAAATGGACGGCCCTTTTATAGTTTCGGCAATAGCTTTTACGGCATCAAAATCATCTGGTGATGCAATAGGAAAACCAGCCTCAATAACATCAACCTTCATTTTTGCCAACTGATGCGCAAGCTCCATCTTCTCACGATTATTCAGGCTAGCACCCGGTGATTGTTCGCCATCCCTAAGTGTCGTGTCAAAAACGATAACTTTATCTTTTGCTGAACGTCTTGCTGTCATGATATTCCTTTTACTATTTCTTCCTTCTTAAATTTTCAGTCTACGACCGTAGGCTGCTAAGTTGCTCATCCGCAACTTCCATCACGTGGCGAGATAATGACCCCTGTTCTAGTCAGATCCAACACTTGACTGTCCTTTAGTAACCTCAAAAAGTCTTCAACTTTATCAAGATCACCAGCCATCTGAATAGTCATTGAACTTTGGTGGACGCATACAACTGTTGCATCGTGCATCTCTGCCAATTTAGCAATCTCTGCACGCTCTGCAGACTCCGCTTTGATCTCGATAAGTATCAGCTCTGCACTGATATGACGTTTCTGGGTCAGATCAGAAACTTCCACTACATCCACAAGTTTATTAAGTTGCTTCGTCACCTGATCCAACACATGATCATCACCCTTGATAGTCATAGTCATACGTGAAAGTGTTGCATCATTTGTAGGTGCAACATTTAGGCTCACAATATTAAAGCCACGCCCTGAGATCAGGTCAACAACTCTAGCAAGAACCCCTAACCGGTTTTCAAGTAACGCGGTGATAACATGATTTATATCTTTTTCTTTTGTCATAACTCTTCCTTTAAATTAACGGCTTGCTCAGAAAGCAAGCCCACTATCTTTCCTAATTCGCATTTCGTAATTCGTAATTCTCAATTCTATTAAGCCATGCTTTGGATCATCTCCATCAAGCCTGCACCAGGAGGCACCATTGGATAAAGATTCTCTTCTGGCTTAACAATGCACTCAATAACTACTGGTCCCTTATGAGCAAAAGCATCTTCCAGCGCACCTGTTACTTCACCTTTTTCGCTGATACGAACACCCTTTGCTCCATGTGCTTCTGCCATCTTAACAAAGTCAGGTAAGTAATCACTCTGCGGGATCTTCTCACGAGTGGCTAAACGTCCCGGCATAAGATGCGTAGCTGAATATTCTCCGTTGTAGAACATCTCCTGCCACTGTCTCACCATACCCAAATAGCCGTTATTTAATATCACGATATTGATAGGTAGATCATTTTCAACAGCAACTACCAGCTCTTGGAAGTTCATCTGTGTACTACCGTCACCTGCGATATCAACAACAATCTTATCACGACATCCTGCTTGTGCACCAATTGCCGCTGGCAGTCCATAGCCCATAGTTCCTAGTCCACCTGAAGATAGGAATGTACGAGGTTTCGTATACTTAAAGAAGTGTGCAGCCCACATCTGATGCTGACCAACCTCAGTAGTAATAATTGCATCACCGCCGGTGACTTCATATATCTTTTCAATCACAAATTGTGGCAGTAGTTCTGGATCATTCTTGTCATACGCAAATGGGAACTGCTGCGTCCATTCAGCAACTTGCTCTAACCATGGAGTACGCTCAATTTCCTCTACTCTATCCAATAGTTTGATAAGAATATCTTTTGCATCACCTGACACAGGAAGATCAACAGCAACACTCTTACCTATAGCACATGGATCAATATCTATATGCGCTATCTTTGCTTTTGGTGCAAACAGATCCATACGACCAGTAACGCGGTCATCAAAACGTGCACCAACAGATATAAGAAGATCACAATGGCTAACTGAACGATTCGCCATAACACTACCATGCATACCTAACATGCGAACTGATAATGGGTCAGTTTCAGGAAAGCCACCTAGTCCTAATAATGTTGTCGTTACAGGTATCCGCGCTTTACGAGCAAGTGCAGTTAATTCCGCAGCCGCACCAGAAGCGATAACGCCACCACCAACATATAACAACGGCTTCTCGGAACTATTAATCGCCTCCGCCAATGCATCAACTTCTTTATCATCACTAGTAAAAGTATCTTTGTAGCCTCTGATATCCATTAGAGATGGAGTAATCGCATCTGTCGTGGCCTGTTGCATATCCTTTGGTATGTCAACAAGAACAGGTCCAGGCTTACCAGTACTGGCAATATGAAACGCCTCTGCTATAACACGAGGTATATCATCAACATTTCTAACCATAGAGTTATGCTTGGTAACAGCTCTTGTTATGCCGCATGTATCAGCTTCTTGAAAAGCATCATTACCAATCATGTTAGAAGGAACCTGCCCTGATATACATACCATTGGGATTCCGTCCATATTAGCAGTTGCAAGTCCAGTAACTGCATTTGTTGCTCCTGGTCCAGAAGTAACGATACAACAGCCGGTTTTCCCCGTAGCACGCGCATAACCATCAGCCATGTGAGCAGCACCCTGCTCATGACGTGTGAGCATGAACTCTATTGGTGAACGATAAAGTGCGGCAAAAAGATCCAGCACCGCACCACCTGGTAATCCAAACACAGTTTCAACACCGGCATCCTGCAACCCCTGCAGTACACATTCAGCACCATTCTT
>DAOVUR010000017.1 GCA_030632465.1 bacterium
AAATAAATTAAGAAAGATATAAGATTATGGAAAAAGCAAAGAAAGATAGTGCAAGACCTACACGGCGAGGTTTGTTTGTAGTGATAGGTTTATTGATTCTCGTAGTAGCATTAGTAGGAGCTTTTGTATTGGTTAAGACTAAGCCGAAAGCAAAGAAGAAAAAGCGTGCTTCGATGGTTCCGATAGTCGAGTTGGTGATGATCAAAGCCAGTGATGAGAATGTGATTGTAAATGGTATGGGTACCGTGATTCCTGCTGTGGATATTAATTTGCAGTCGGAGGTTAATGGCAGAGTCACTTGGATCAATCCTGATTTTATTGAAGGTGGGTTTGTTAAGAAAGATGATGTTGTGATCAAGATTGATGATTCTGATTACAAATTAGCCATATTGCGACGTCAGGCTCAGCTGAAGATAGAGGAGAGTAATCTGCGTTTAGAGGATGGTCGTCAAGATATTGCTAAGCGTGAATGGGAGATGTTGAATGTTAAGGCTGATTTTGGTGGAGCTGATTTAGAGCTGGCATTACGTAAGCCACAACGCATAAAACAACAGGCTTTGGTTGATGCTGCGCGTTCCGATTTAGGGCAGGCGGAGTTGATGTTAGCGCGCACAGAAATTAAGGCGCCTTTTGATGCTGTTGTAAGAAGAGCTTCTGTAAATATTGGTGATCAAGCCAGCCTGGGTAAGGTGCTTGCTCAACTGGTGGGCGTCGATACTTATTGGGTTTTGGCGTCTGTACGCGTGAGTGAACTTAAGTGGATTTCGTTACCAGATTCGGAGGGGAAGAATGGGGCAGTAGTAGAAGTTATTTTAGCAGACAATAGAAGTCGTGCTGGCGTTGTTATTAGGCAGTTGCCTGATCTAGAAGCTAATGGGAGAATGGCAAGATTATTGATTGCGGTAGATAACCCAGTAGGAGATGGTAGTGACAAGGAACAGGTGTCGATGCTGTTGGGGCAGTATGTGCGAGTTAGGATTATGGGGCCAGCGCAGAAAAATGTATATCGTGTATCGAGGAATGCGCTACGTGATGGGAGCGAGTTGTGGCTACTCGGTAAAGGTAATAAATTGGATATTGTTGATGTAGATGTGGTCTGGTCAGATAGAGATAGTGTTGTACTAAATGGTAACGCTCTAAGTGATGGTGACAAACTTATTATGAGTGATCTTGATGTTGTTGTTGAGGGTATGCAGCTGCGAGATGTGAAAGGTTTAAAAGACGCAGGAAAAGGAAAAGGGTCGGGTAAAGGTCCGGGCGCGGGGCAGACGAAGGGGAATATATCAAAATGAGTATAGATATAAAAAATAGTGGTCCTATTGCATGGATGATCAAGAATCCGGTAGCGGCCAATCTCTTGATGTTGATCTGTCTTATTGGCGGTGTTGTGATGTTTAGTGGTATCACTCAGGAATTTCTCCCTGATGTATCGCCACCAGTCGTAACGGTAGATGTAGCATATCCAGGTGCGAGCCCTGAAGAGGTTGAGCAGGGAATTGTTCTGGCCATTGAAGAGGGGTTGCGTGGGCTTGATGGTATTGATGAGATACGTTCAGTAGCGAGTGAGGGAGGCGCGTCTATTAGCGTGGAACTACTTGATGGCGTTGCAATTGATAAAATTTATAATGATATTAAGAGTGAAGTTGATCGTGTAACTACCTTTCCTGAAAATGCAGAAGAGCCACAAGTGGCAATGGCGTCAATTAAGCGTTCTGTTGTCACAGCTGTAATTTATGGTGATGTGAGAGAAAAATCATTACGTGAGCAGGCGGAACAGTTCCGCGACTTGCTGCTACAGCATCCTAAACTAACGCAAGTTGACCTGTATGGAATCCGCCCTTTAGAAATAAGCATCGAGATTTCACAAGAGAATCTTCGCAGATATAATCTAACTATTAAAGAGGTTGCCAGAATATTATCAGTGAAGTCTCTTGAGTTACCTGGTGGTGGTATCAAAACGTATGGTGGAGAGATATTGTTACGAGTTGCAGACCGCCGTGATTATGGGCGTGAATTTGCATCAATTCCTATTATTAATACAGCTGATGGTTCGCAGGTTTTATTAAGTGATATTGCTGTTGTTACTGATGGATTCAAGGATACCGACAACTATGCGACATATAATGGTAAGCGAGCGGTAAAGTTAGAAATATATCGAATAGGCAAGCAGACGCCATCAGAAGTTGCTGATGCGGTTGATACAGTTGTGAAGAATATTACTGTAGATATGCCGGCAGGTATTAGTATTGAAGTTGTGAATAGTCGTGCTGATATGTTTAAAGATCGTGCTAGTCTGCTACTGCGTAATGGTGCAATGGGTCTTGTTTTGGTGATGGTGCTGCTAGGTTTCTTTTTGGAAATAAGGCTGGCTTTCTGGGTTATGATGGGGATTCCTGTTTCGTTTCTTGGTGCACTGTTAATAATGCCAGCTGCAGATTTAACCATAAATATGGTGACGATGTTTGCCTTTATTGTTGCACTAGGAATCGTGGTGGATGATGCGATTGTTGTGGGTGAAAATATCTATCATCATAAACAGGATGGTATGGATCCTCTTAAGGCAGCGATTGCTGGTGCACAGGAAGTGGCTACGCCGGTAGGGTTCAGTATTCTTACGAATGTAGTGACCTTTATTCCGTTAATGATGATGCCAGGTGTTATGGGGCGTATCATGAAGATGTTACCCGTGGTTGTGATTGCAACATTTTTGCTTTCATGGATTGAGAGTTTGCTGATTCTTCCGTCACATCTGTCGCATCAGAGTAAAGATATTAGGCGCGGTCCTTACAAGTGGATTCATGATCGTCAGCAATCATTTAGTAATAAATTCAGGAATTGGGTTAGGACTAAGTATGGCCCATTTCTTGAGGTATGCTTGACGCATCGCTATTTTGTTGTTGCTGTGGCAATTGCTATTCTTGCTGTGACATTAGGATATTTTGCTAGTGGACGTATGGGGTTTACCATGTTTCCGACTGTTGAGAGTGATTTTGCTATGGGCTCTGCCGTCTTGCCTTATGGTGTTCCTGTTGAAAAAACAGATGCTGTTGCCAAGCGTATGCTGAAAGCAGCACAAGATGTGGCTGAGGAGTGTGGGCATCCAGAGTTGATTGATGGAATATTTACGGAGATTGGTAGTGGTGGTTCCCATATTGTAAAGATGCAGGTCTTTATGGTGGATTCCAAAATACGTGATAAAATTATGGGCACAGAAGAGTTTGTTAATCTGTGGCGTAAAAAAATAGGTATGGTTCCTGGAGTTAAAGGGATTAGGTTACAGGCAGACTTTGGTGGGCCAGGTTCTGGCCCTGCGTTAACTATTGAGCTTAGTCATCGTGATGTGGCAACGCTTGAGATGGCGGCGCCGGATCTAGCTGCTACACTTACAGAGTTTCCTCGAATAAAAGATATTGATGATGGGTATCAGCAAGGTAAACAACAGCTTAGTTTTAGGGTTAAACCAGAAGGCGAGAGTCTTGGTCTTACTGCCCGTGATGTTGCTGAGCAAGTGCGCTTTGCGTATGAAGGTGCTGAAGCAATAAGGCAGCAGCGTGGGCGTAATGAGCTTCGAGTCCAGATTAGATTACCTGAAGAAGAACGGGTATCTGAGTATAATCTAGATAATATGATTATCCAGACTCCTGCAGGGCTGGAAGTGCCGCTGATGGAAGTTGCGGAGGTTGATCGTGGACATGCTTATACGACAATTAATAGGCGTAATGGTAAGCGTACTATTACTGTGATTGCTGACGTTGTACCAAAGCCACAGGCTAAGCAGGTGATGGGAGGGTTAAATGTTGAGGCTATGCCGGATCTTGTTGAGAAATATCCTGGCTTGAGCTACAGCTACGAGGGGCGTTCAGCAGAGAATCGAGAGAGTATGAATAGTATGAAGAAAACCATGCCGTTAATTCTCTTGGCGATATATGCATTATTAGCTGTACCTTTCAAGAGCTATGTTCAGCCGCTTATTGTAATGATAAGTATTCCGTTTGGAATAGTAGGGGCTATTCTAGGTCATCTGATTATGGGTTACTCTATGAGTATGATTGGGTTGATAGGTGTAATTGCCTTGAGCGGAGTGGTGGTGAATGATGCATTAGTTATGATTACGTTCATAAATAATGCACGTAAACATCATGCATCTGCACACGATGCAGTTATTAATGCTGGGATTCAGAGATTTAGGCCGATTATGTTGACGACATTGACAACCTTTGGTGGCTTATCGCCTATGATCTTTGAGACATCTAGACAGGCGCGTTTTCTTATTCCGATGGCGATATCGTTGGGGTATGGACTGCTCTTTGCAACGTTGATCACATTGATTCTTGTGCCAGTGCTATATATGATCATACATGATTTGCAAAAACTTACGAAGTAGAGGCGATCTATTATTGGCTACTGATATACAAAAAAGACGGATCCGCTAGCGGTCCGTCTTTTTTGTTTTCTCTTAATTGTTTAGAGGTTTATATGATCAACAAAGAGAACTTCGGACTCGATGATATTAACATCATCTACATTTTCTGTAGCTGTATATGTATAATCGATATTGTCGCCTACACGTTTTACGGTGTGATCATTACCAGGCTCTAAAACAAATGGTGCGAATGTTTCATTTGATTGTGGTGCAACTGTTATTGTTGCGCTTGATTGATTTTCAAATTTTGTCTCATCCTCATCTAGTGAGTCTGAACTATCACAACCAACCATTGCGCCAACACATGCTATTACACTGACGAATACTACTAGACGTTTTACTAACTTCATTTTAGTTTTCTCCTTTTATTATTTTCAACTAACAAAACACGTATATAACGTGACTAATATAGCCATGCTACAGGTAAAGGTGATTTTTGTAAAGTGGGAGTGTCTATTCTTTTTAGAATCTGCCTGTGGCTTTCATGATGGAGGCGGCGATGAATTCTTTTGCATCTTTTTTGAGCATGGTTCCAAAGATCAGTTTTGAGCTATCATTAGTAATAGATATGCCCACTTGCTGCACGTTGTTTACTCGTACATTGGTTCTCTTTAGTGATACTAATGTATGCTTGTCGTATGAGAAGTGTCTTGTCCAGCCTAGCGTTCCTACGCCAGTAAAGACCGAGCCTACCCCTTGATTCAGCGAGACAACAACTTTACCGAAAAGGCAGAAAAGTATAATGCTGAGTAGTACAATAGTTCCTATCAAGAACGGTAGTCCGAATAGAGACTCAGCAAGATTAAATGTTCCTTTCTTGATCTGTGTACCATATATGCCGGTCATGGATAGACCGGACCATAGTGCGGTAAATGGAATAAGGAAGAATACTGCTGGTGATAGTCGATGGTAGACTATGTTTACACCACCATTAAAGCTTTGTTTAAGTTTGATCCCGCGGGGTACAGAGTTAAGTGTGTCTTCTGATATATCAGCACTACTGTTAATTAGAGAGAATGCGTAGCTGTTACCGCATGAGCGGCAGAGTGCTATATCTGATGAGACATTTATATCATCTACGGAAATTGTTGAGCGACATGTGGGGCATTTGTATTCTTTTTTCAATCTTCAGCCTTTCCTTTTAAGCGTCAAGTAGTGCGCGTACTCTGGTCAGAAGTTCTGGTGGGCTGTACGGTTTTGAGAGCAGTTCATACTCTTCATCTGTTTCCAAGTTAGTAGGAATTGTTCCGTCAGTGTAGCCGCTGGTGAAAAGGAATTTGAAGTTAGTGTCGTGTTCCTGGATATGTTTGAGTACGCCATATCCGCTACACTTGGGCATAATGATATCAAGTAGTGCGAAGTCAATGGTATCCTTATTGGCATCAAAAAGATTTATAGCATCTTCACCATCAACAGCAGTTATTGTGGTATATCCTGCATTGGTTAATATCCGGTTTACAAAGTTACGTACATCTGCATGATCTTCAGCGACGAGGATAGTTTCAGTGCCACCTGCTGGCTTTAGCTTGGCTATTTTTTCTTCAGCTATTACTTTTTCCATCTCTATCTCAGGCAGGTAGATACTAAATGATGTGCCCAAGCCAGGCGAACTATGTACCTGAATATCACCTTTATGCTGTTTGACTATGCCGTAAGTTGATGCGAGTCCGAGCCCCGTACCTTTACCTGGTTCTTTTGTGGTAAAAAATGGATCAAAGACTTTTTCTTGGATAGATCTACTCATTCCTATTCCTGTATCAGATACTTTTAGTAGTACGCATTGACTATCCTTGCCCAAGAGCAGATTAGGTCGATGTTTCGCTCCTGGTGTGATGGAGTCAACAGTAACGGTGATGGTTCCGTGATCATGTATTGCGTCACGCGCGTTGATACATAGATTTATTAAGATCTGTTCGATCTGTGCTGGGTCGGCAAGTGCAGTACCGCGAGAGTTTTCACCATGTACAATTTTCAGTGCTATATGTTCACCAATTGTTCGCTGTAGCATTTTCGTAGTGTTATCGACTAGTTCATGAAGATTGAGGTTTATTGGGTTTATCGCTTGGCGGCGACTAAATGATAATATCCTAGCAGTCAGATCAGATGCCATTCTTGATGCATTTTTAACTTCTGATAAGTCATGTTTATGCGCATCATCGAGATGCTTGTCGCTTAATACAATATCAATATAGCCACTTATTACTTGGAGAATATTATTGAAGTCGTGGGCTAAACCTCCGGCAAGTAGTCCTATGGCTTCCATTTTCTGGGCTTGGCGTAGTTGGGACTCTAGTTTTGACTCATGTGTGATATCTCTTTTTACTGCAACATAACTTACGATTTCGCCGTTGCTGTTTTTAACAGGAGAAATTGTTGCCTCTTCTTCATACTCTGTACCGTCCTTCTTTTTGTTGTAAAAACGCCCTGTCCACACATTACCTGTCGAGATTGTTTCCCACATCTGCTTATAGTATGCCTCACTTTGTCCTATGCCTTTGTTTATATTAGGGTTATGCCCCAAAGCTTCTTTCTTGGTATAGCCGGAGACTCTTTCGAATGCAGGATTCACATATTGAATAAGCCCATTATTGTCGGTAATAACAACAACTTCATTTGCTTGTTCAATAGCTGATGTAAGTTGGTTGTATGATTTCATAAGTTGGTGTTGTTCACTTATGTCAGTAAAAAAACCGATATTGTGTGGCTTTTGGTTAAACATTACAGTGCTGGTGCAGACGTTTGTTAATATAATGGTTTTGTCTTTTCTTACACATGGGATATTAGTAGCCAATTTTATATCACCACGAGCCTGTGCTTGAAATGTCCCAATTACACTCTCGAAATCTTCAGTGGGGTGAATATCGCTTACTTTCATGGTCTTAATTTCTTCTTCGCTATATCCTAGCATGTCACAAAACGCTTTATTACAAGAGGCAAACTTAGTGGTTTCTATGTCGGCAATGAGAATGCCTTCGCCACTCGATTCAAATATATCTCTATATTGAGCTTCACTTACTTCTAGGCTTGTCATCTTCTCGTTGAGTTCTTCGATATGTTTTTCTGATATCTGTTTTAATTTCTTTTTGTTTTTATAGGAGCTTAACACAAGCAAGATAAGGAGTACTGCGATTGTGGACACAAGGGGTAGTGTTGCTGGTTGTGCGTTGATAATATCTAGGATGTTTTGTTCATTGTGTGCAAAAGTGAGTGTTGGTAGTAGGGTCGCCATAGCTATTGCAATATATGTAATATTTTTTCTAATTATCATTTTTTGCATCTCCACTATGACGGTTTGAAATTGCATCGGCAAGTCGCTTACCTGCCTCACGGTACTGTTTCTGTTGCATGATAGTTTTGTTGCAGTTGGCATAGGGAATATTAAGTGTGATAGAGGAGCAGTTCATGTTGGCGCGAGCAAAATCATTTACTGTTGTATTGGTGGTCGTGGTAGTGCGCTTGAATTCTGCAGCAGCATAGTCTGGCCCTAAAGCTTGTTTAAATACATTTGCCCATGTTGATGCTTCACGGTTTGCCTCTGCGAATTGTTCAGGATCTGGAAGAAGGCTGTAGATTCCATCTGACTCTGATCCGTCAGCTGCATGTAAGTCAAGGACAAGGTAAGGTTTGCAACGCTTTCCCC
This sequence comes from bacterium, assembly GCA_030632465.1. Classification (GTDB taxonomy): domain Bacteria; phylum Verrucomicrobiota; class Kiritimatiellia; order UBA8416; family CAMZLY01; genus CAMZLY01. The sequence goes on from DAOVUR010000017.1 coordinate 8,064, forward strand.
ACTCTTTTATATCATTCTGTAAAAGCAGAGTTTCATGCTTTAATGGCGGCTCACCCCATGCGTAACTCATGCTATCAGCTGTTTGTCCGTAGTCCCCCTTGATGATACCATCAATATTTGCTAGTGGTATTATCCATATAAGAAAGTTATGTTTTTTGTTACGGGAAAGTTGCTGTAATATGCCATCTAGCACCCATGATCCTGGAGTTCCTCCAGCATTTTGTCTGGCAATAATATATATACCTGCTTGATGACCACTAACCTTGCCGTAACTATTGCTCAGACGAGTTATGTTTCGGCCTTGCGGGCTGATACCAATGGCGTCTTGATGCCAGTATCCTTTTGCTTTTTGGAGGGTGGTAGTAAGTTCTGGGCGGCCATAGGGGTAGCAGAAAGCAATTATGGTTGAGGGTGATGGGTAGGGTATGGTCCATGAAACAGAGGTTTGTCCGTCATCGGCTACATGAGGATGCCCAGACTTCATTCTAAACCACTGTTGATCTTTTGGCTGATAAACAGGTTTGATGGTCAGTGCGTTTGTGCATCCAGACAGATTACGTAGATGTTTAAGAGTGATTTTTATCTTAGTAGAGGTAACGGTGTCCGGTTCCGTTTCAAAGAGTTCAAAGCAGAACCATAAAGCTTCCGCACTATTTCCTGGAGTAGCGGTAAAAAGAACCTCAGGGATATCACCATTTTGCTTAACATTGACAGCACTTGCATTGCCGTATGTTATTCTAGATGATACTTTGAGACTCATATACTTCTCCTGTTATGGTGTGGTCATGCTTGCCGCATAGTTTTGCTACGCAAGCAGCTCCGCCTTAAATAGTCAACATATCCTTGAATTCCTGGCAACGTCCATCTATTGTTACCTTATCTAGTTTGGTTAGTTTATCAAGGCTAAACTCTTCGACGCCGAATGACGCAACGATACTTCCGTAGAGCATGGCCGCTCTGATGTTTTCGTCATTTACTTCGCCCAATGTTGCCAGATGTCCGATAAGTCCACCAGCAAATGAGTCCCCGGCCCCCGTTGGGTCGACAACTGCTTCTACAGGGTATGCAGGGATAATAAAGATACTGTTCTCTGAGAATAGCATGGCGCCATGTTCACCTTTTTTGATGATCACGTATTTAGGGCCCCAGCTCAGAATAGTTTCGGCACAGTGGCGTAAGTGGTATTTGCCTGTCAGGAGGCGTGCCTCACTGTCATTTAATGTCAGCATATCTATCTTGCCAATTAGCTCCATTAGCGAGTCACGTGCTATGTTGATCCATAGATCCATAGTGTCGGCGATTACGAATTCAGGATTTTCAGATTCAGCTAGTACATGTAGTTGTAGTTCTGGTGCGATATTGCCTAGTAGCAGAAATGGGGCTTTACGATATGTGGCTGGTAGTTCTGGCATGAATGTTTCGAATACGTTCAGATCAGTGGAGATTGTTTCTCTATTTATCATGTCAGCGTCGTATACGCCCGACCAAGCAAATGTTTTACCTTCCACTTGTTGTAGTCCATCAAGATTAATTCCATAGTTTTTATATAGGTCTAGATATTGAGCAGGGAAATCATCGCCAACAATTCCAACCATGCCGGTTTGAGAGAAAAATGATGCTGCGGCACATGCGTAACTTACGGAGCCACCTAAGAGCTGTTTCTTTTTATCAAAGGGTGTTTCAATATCATCGAGACCAATTGAGCCCACAATAACTACGTTTATATCTGTTTCCATTATTAAGTTTCCTGTTTCTTTATTTGGTTTTATGGATGGTTATGGCTATAGGCATCGCGTTACATAACAATGCGGGAAGGTTGGGCATTCAGTTTTTTGTTGAATTCAGCCTTCATCGCTCATAGTTCATAGTTCATCGTTCTATTTAGTCGCTTTTATGTTCAGGGCTAATCTCTTTCACGTGTACTACTACATGTCGCACATCTGAAATGCCAAGTCCATTTATCATAGTTTCTCTTACACGGCGCTGCATTACTTCGCATATTTCATGAATTTGCGGGCCAGCTTTTACTCGTAAGGTGACGGTGATATCGATCATATTTCCGTGTGGCTTTACTTCTGGGTGCATTCTTACTACAGAAGGAAATTCGCTGGTTAGCTTGGAAATGTAATCAGAAATAGCCATAGTGCTAATTTGGATTACGCCATCATCATTTTTGAATGAGAGGATTTTTTCCTTTTTCTTTTTCTTGAGCCCTGTAAGCATTATAAGCATGCCCGTGCAAAGAAGTGCAACAGCAAGTGCAGTAGTGGTCAACTGTTCATATGGAGTTATCAGTGATTTCAGATATTCTTCCCAGGCTGGTACGAAGTCAGCAGTTAGTAGTGCTATACTAGTAGCGAGTAGCATGGCTACAACTAAGATGATAATTAGTCTATTTAGAAACTTCATAATATGTATCTCCTTTTACGAATAGTTATGAGCTAGTTATTTATTAGTAAGAGTTTTTGCTAATCCTTCTAACGCAAGAATGTAGCTGTTCGCACCAAACCCCATGATCTGTCCAATGCAGACGCCTGCCGTCAGACTGGTATGGCGGAATTCTTCACGCGCCATAGTGTTGGAGAGGTGTACCTCAACACAAGGTAGATCAGAGGCTTTAATTGCATCACGCAGTGCAACACTAGTGTGAGTGTAGGCTGCAGGATTGATAATTAGTCCATCAGTGTTACCTATGCATTTGCCGATATAGTTTACGAGTTCACCTTCAATATCACTTTGGAATGTTTCAACCTCAATGTTAAGTTCTTTGCCGCGAGCAGTAGTATCCTTCATGATCTTGTCGAGACCATCTTCTCCATAGACGTCTGGTTCTCTTTTTCCCAATAAGGCTAAGTTTGGTCCATTGATTATCTTTATTTTCATTAGTTATGTTTCCTTGAATTGCATTTGCCTCCGCAACCTACACGGATATCATCAATGTTATAAGTTCTTATGCGCTTATCTTCAAGCTGTACATTAACTTCTTGCGCCATAGTGTTTGTGTTAACAACTGTTCCGGAACCATCAGGAGTTTCTACTTTCTTGCCATAGTTAGGTAGAGTCTTAGACATCTCTCTATATTGATCATACTCATAGCCCAAGCAACATTTTAGTCTGTCACACATTCCACTCATAGATGCTGGATTAAGCGAGACCTTCTGTGCCTTTGCCATTTTCACATTGATAGACTCAAATTTGTCTAAAAAACTACAGCAACATAGAGTTCGCCCGCATGGACCGATACCGCCAATGATTTTTGCCTCATCCCGGACACCAATCTGACCTATATCAATCTTAGTGCTTAGTTCTTGTGAAAGCTTCTTGATTAGATCGGTAGTATCAAGATTTTCCTCAGCAGTAAATACGATATGCAGTACAGTGCGATCAAAGTTGTAACGGATACGTACCATGTGTAATGCGAGTTTTAGTTCTTCGGCCGCCTTTTCGCATGTCTTGCGTGCCATTTTGCTGCGTAGTGTGTTCTCGTCTGCTTTAGCTTGATCCTGCAGGGTTGATTGACGCAGTAGTACGGGGACACCACTGCCAGTTGGCATCTGTTCTTGCACTTCTACCCAATCGATTACCCGCACAAACTCATGCACACCATGATCATTAAGTATTGCCGACGCTCCTTTATGGATAGCAAGCTCGGGTGGGCTGATACATTCAGTGGACTGTTCGCCCACAATTTCAATATTCACTTTTCGATACATAATGTTCCTCGGGGTAAATCCCGGCCTTCTTTTAATTTATCACCTGCAACTGCTTATCCTATGATCTTGCATAGTCCAGTGCTGAGTACGCGCCCCTCAGGCATGTTGCGTTCAAATTGCCTTGTCATTTTTTCAATAATATTGATGTTATCTATTGCCTGCGAGTATGATATTTTCTCTGCTCGCTCAGATAAGATACTTTTTTTATCGTCATAGTATAATATACTATCGTTACCGCCGCAAGCTAGGATAAGGATATCTCTGTACCACAACATCAGAGCACGCATTATGCCTGTTCTTAATTCGCGATAGCGTGAACTGCCACGTGCTTCTAGAACTTCTTTTGTTTCGTTGCGATTTTCTTGCTTTGCCAACTCTTTTTCTATGCTCATCGCACTACTCTTGGCCCCTTTTAGCAGGGTTGTTATCTGATCTGATCGTGCAAACGCTGTTATAGCACCACCTGTCCCAGCACGATTGGTCAATACCTTAAGTAGTGGCTCGAGCCAGTCTTCGTGAACACTCTGCTGTTTGGTGGAGGCAGTTACCAGCTGGCAACGTGAACGTATGGTTGGTAATAAAAATTGCGGTGAGTCAGTAAGGAGAAAAAAGAGACTGTTTTTGGGTGGCTCTTCCAGTGTCTTAAGCAGTATGTTTCCTGCACTCTTCTGCATGCGGTCGGCACCAACAATAACGCATATCTTCCAGTCGGCGCTATATGCTGTTTTATAGATCTGCTGTTGTAGTGTACGGACCTGATCAGCAGAGATGATACGTGATTTCTTTTGTGGCTCAATCCACTGTAGATCAGGATGTTTGTGGGCCAAAGCACGGCGGCAACTATCGCAGGTGAGACATGGTTGGTTCTCGCTATTCTCGCAAAAGAGTAGCTGCAAGAGATGATCAACCAGTTCGGTGCCTTCCTGGCGTGGTGGACCGACAATAACATAAGCATGCGCCATGCGTTCCGTTACGAATGCGTTACTTAGCCAATCTAGTGCGTTCTGATTAATCATTTTGTTGTTGCAGTAAATTGCTTACTGCTTCCCATATATCGTTGGCAACCATATCTAGGTCGCGGCTACTATCAATTATCGTAAATCTTTCTGGGGCCTGCTTGGCTAATTCCAGATATCCATCTCTAACTTTCTCATGAAACTCTTTACCCGCAAGTTCCATGCGATCAAGTTCTTTACCAATTTTTTGATTATGCTCTATAATGCGATTAAATCCTATCTCAATATTGACATCGAGAAGAATAGTTAAGTCTGGCATGATACCGCTTATAGCAAATTTGTTTATGTCTATTATATCCTTTATGGCAAATCCACGTCCATATCCTTGATATGCAACTGTTGAATCTATAAACCTATCGGAAACAACACATTTCCCCTCATTCAGCGCAGGCTTGATTACAGCATGTACTAGTTGCGCCCTGCAGGCAGCAAAGAGTAGTGTTTCTGTTTCTGGGTATATATCTTCGTCAGCACTATTATGCTGTAGGATATTACGTATTGCTTCGCCAGTATTAGTGCCGCCTGGCTCCCTGACAGCAACGACCTCGCGTCCTGCATTTTTCAACCGTTCGATTAACCGTTCTGCATGCGTTGATTTTCCGCTGCCTTCAGGGCCTTCTATTGATATAAATATACCGCTCATTATGATAAAGCCTTAAGCTTCGGCCCCTCTGGTGTATCACGGACTTCCCAGCCGAGTTCTTTTAGGCGATCTCTGATTTCATCAGCGCGCGCCCAGTTCTTTGCCAGCCGTACTTCCGTGCGTTCGGCGGCAAGTGCTAATACCTCTTCGTCAGCTCCAGCCTTCTCTTCACCCTTAAGGCAACCAAGCACAAGATCAAATTTATCCAGTAGTGCCAGTACGGCAGTAGCTTCAGGTAGCTTATCATTATCGTCTAGAGCTTTATTACCGCTATGCACTAAATCGAATATAGCGGCAAGTGCTTCTGAAATATTAAGATCGTTATCCAGTGCGGCTTCAAAGTTATTTTGCGCTTTTACTGCCCAGTCAGGAAGTGTTGCATCATGGTTATCTTCTTGACCGGCAAGTCGTTCTTTGAATTCATCAATGCGACCTAGGGCTGTACGAGCAGCTTCTAGTCCATCAAAAGTGAAGTTAAGTGACTGACGGTAATGTGTTCCTATTAGAACGTAACGAATCTCTCTGCCTGAATAGCCCTTGTCTGCTATATCACGCAAAGTGAAGAAGTTCCCGAGTGACTTAGACATCTTCTTGCCTTCGACAATTAGATGAGCGCAGTGCATCCACATGTTAACGAATTTCTTCCCTGAAGCAGCCTCGCTCTGTGCAATCTCATCTTCATGGTGCGGAAAAATATTATCAATACCACCAGTATGGATATCAAAAGTCTCGCCAAGATATTTTGTGCTCATGGCAGAGCATTCAATATGCCAGCCAGGCCGGCCTTTGCCCCACGGTGCATCCCAGACAACATCTCCATCATCCTCGCACCATGCTTTCCATAGTGCGAAATCTGATGCGCTATCTTTTTCATATTCATCCTGTGCAACTCTTGCGCCAGCTTGTAGGCCAGACATATCCAGATGCGCTAGCTTGCCATAATCAGCAAACTTCTTGATGCTAAAATATACCGAACCATCACCAGACTTATATGCGTAACCCTTATCCAGTAAAGTTTCTATTAGAGTGATCATTTCAGGGATATGATCTGTTGCGGCAGGGTAATGCTCAGCAGGCTCTATATTGAGTGTCTTCAGGTCAGCAAAAAACGCATCTTTGTAAATTTTGGTGTAGTCATTTAAAGATTTGCCTTCGGCAATAGCGCTTCTGATAGTTTTGTCGTCCACATCAGTAAGGTTCATTACTTGGGTGACTTTCCAGCCGTGATACTGTATATAGCGACGTAATAGATCCTCAAAGATATAGGCTCGATAATTGCCAATATGGGCATAGTTATATACTGTCGGACCGCACGTGTACATGCGGACGTGGTTTTCTTCAATTGGAGAAAACTCCTCCAACTTTTTGCTCATTGTATTATGAAATTTCATTATTCCTACTGTGATTATGAGGTTTTATAGTTGTTCAATACTGTAACTTACTAAAAAGTGCCTGATCATGGTATAAAAAACATTTATAAAATAAGTGGCAAAGTGAACAATGCGCAGGGATGTTGTTTTGACATAATGATTTGGTGACAAAATGATTATTCTTACTGGATTAACCAAAAACTCACTGGGATGTTAAAGGAAGGGTGGTGCGACGTCTCCGACGGAGACGTTGCGCTACCTAAACCTCAGACATCCGACCTCAGTCCTCCGGTTTCAGACTTCCGTTTCAGCTTGTTGCATCGATGCAACAAGCTGAAACAGCCATTGCGGCGATACCTTCTTTGCGACCAAGTGAGCCCATCGTCTCTACTGTGGTTGCTTTTACTGAAACAGCATCTATTGTGAGTTCCAGTGCGTCGGCAATATTCTGTCGCATATTATCAATATGAGGCGCAAGTTTAGGCTCTTCGGCAATTATAGTTGCGTCAATATTGCTGATTGTTGCACCTTTCTTTTTTAGAATATCACCGACAGCTGTTAGTAGCATAAGGCTACAGGCATCTTTCCATTTTGGATCATTGTCAGGAAAATGCTTGCCGATATCACCTTCTGCAACAGCGCCTAGTAGTGCGTCAGCAATAGCGTGGCATAACACATCAGCATCAGAATGACCTAATAGCCCTAGCTCATGTTCTATTTTCACACCGCCAAGTATTAATTCACGGTTAGCTGCAAATCTATGTGCATCAAATCCTATGCCAGATCTATAATTCATAATTGTTCCTTATGTTTCGTCACTGCCCGCAAGGTCTCTGAGCGGAGCCGAAGAGCCGTGCCCGCAATACCTCGGGCATTTCAGTTTTAAAATGATTCTGTCACCAATCATTCTGTCAAGCATTTCCACATACTCACTCACTTCTTTTCAGGTCTACATAAACCACGCTTAGATGTTGCAACAAAATCAGCGAGCTCTTTTGATAGTTCAGCAGGAAGAGTCTTTTCGATCTCAACCATTGCATCAGCTATTTTCAAGTCGGAATAAAATATTAATTTAAATGCCTGCTTAATATCTTTACGTCCTGCGGCATCTATACCGGCGCGACGCATGCCGACAATATTCATGCCTGCAAGAGCATTAAGCTTATTATTTGCCATCATACTGTAAGGTAGAACATCTTTAGTTACGCTAACGATACCGCCCACCATTGCA
>DAOVUR010000227.1 GCA_030632465.1 bacterium
ATTCCGATAACGCGAAAGACAGGAATATCAGCTGCAGTCATCATGGCATAAAACTCACGTTGTGCCACAAATGACAGAATCAACAATCCAACAATCGCAATATAAACCGGCAAAAACCATAATGATAACACCAAAACAACTACAGCTATTATCCCACTAAAAATTCTATGTTTTAACAAATCCTGCTCCTTACTTTTCTGTTCCTTAACAAAATAATTAAAGTATCTACCTATCCCTGAGAGATATCTGGTCTCAATCAGCTGTAAAGAGCTGATTCCTAAATTATTCACTATTCACTATTAGTTATTCACTATTTAACGTCGCCAAATCTCCGGCGACGCCCCTTATACTCCTCTATCGCTTCCAAAAACTCTGGCTCTCTAAAGTCTGGCCACAATTTCTGCGAAATATAGAACTCTGCATACGACAGCTGCCACAAAAGGAAGTTACTTAAGCGCATCTCGCCACTTGTCCTTATCATCAGATCAGGATCAGGCACATCAGGCAGATACAAGTGTTCGGCAACAGTTGTTTCATCTATCTTGGTCGGATCAAGCTTGCCGTCCTTAACCAGAAGCGCAATCTGCTTGGCCGCATTAGCAATTTCCGTACGCCCGCCATAGCTTAATGCTAAAATTAACTGACCAGTCTTATGATCCTTGGTAGCTTCCATCACTTTTAATAATTTCCGCCTGACAAATAGCGGCAAATCTTCTATGCGCCCCGTAACCCGCAAACGTACATCATTTTCATGTAGATCTTTTTCACGGTCAGTAAGAAACTTATCAAGCAACTTCATAAGCCCAGCTATTTCAGCCTTAGGCCGCACCCAGTTTTCAACACTAAATGCATAAAGCGTGAGATATTTAACGCCAACTTTACGGCAAGCATCAACAACTACCCTAACAGATTCAGCACCCTCTTCATGACCTTTAAGGCGCGACCATCCGCGTTCTTTAGCCCAGCGCCCATTACCATCCATAATAATAGCAACATGCTCAGGCACAGCTGACTCTGTCTTATCTTTTTTCATTTAATATTTTAAATCCTGCACAAGTTTCTTGCGGTTCTAAGAACCAACACTCTAAAACTCTTTCAATAATCTGTGTAATCTGTGGATTTATAACGCAATCCGTAAAGTACTACTACGTTTCGGACCTACTGATAAGATACCAAGTTTTGCATTTGTTAATTCGCAAAGGCGACTAACATAAGCTTTAGCTGCTTCTGGTAGATCTTCATATTTCGTGACATCCTTGGTAGAAGAACACCATCCTGGCATCTCTTCATATACAGGCTTGCACTTCTCTAAGATACGAATATTTGAAGGAACACTGGTGTAAGTCTCGCCATCAGCTTCATACGCAACACAGATCTTTAAGGTTTCAAGTTCATCAAGAACATCCAGCTTAGTCATTGCCCAGTAGTCTACACCATTAATCATTGAGGCATAACGACCAACCACAGCATCAAACCAACCGCAACGACGTGGACGCCCTGTTGTCGCACCAAATTCAGCGCCAATTTTAGCAATATGCGCACCAACATCATCAAACAGCTCTGTCGGAAATGGCCCTTCACCTACTCTAGTTGTATAAGCTTTAATAACACCTACAACCTGGTCAATATGACGCATTGCAAGTCCACTACCAGTAGCCGCGCCACCAGTCGTAGTACTAGAAGATGTAACAAACGGATAAGTACCAAACTCTATATCAAGCATAGTTCCCTGTGCACCTTCAAACAGAATAGATTTCTTTGCCTCTACTGCGTCATTAATCATGACTACTGCGTCAGTAATGAAAGGCTTCATAAACTCTGCAAGCTCAATAAACTGCGCAATCAAAGCATCAACATCAAAAGTTTCAGCCCCAAGGAACTCTAATTCTTTATTGGCAAACTCAGCTCTAGTTTTCAGGAGCTCTGGAAAGATCGGATCTAGCAGATCACCCATACGTAAACCAGTACGTGATGCCTTGTCGGCATAAGCAGGACCAATACCGCGCTTAGTAGTACCAATTTTTGTTTCGTCACTGCATAAAGCCTCCTTAGCAGCATCTAGCATCTGATGATAAGGGAAAACAATATGCGCACGATCCCCAACAAAAAGACGTCCGGCAAGATTAATACCCTTTTCAACAAGACCATCAATCTCTTCTTTAATGGAAACCAGATTTACAACCACACCATTAGCAACAACGTTAACCGTATTCTCGCGAAGAATACCAGATGGTATCAAATGTAGAACATACTTCTTGTCGCCAACTTCAACTGTATGCCCAGCATTACTTCCACCTTGGTAGCGTACAACTAAATCGATATTTTCAGTTAAAACATCAATAATCTTACCTTTACCTTCATCACCCCACTGCGCACCCATCAAAACTGTATTTGACATTATATTCTCCTTATAAATAACAACTATTTAATAAAATAAGCTATAACTTTGTAAACTATATAGATCAAAAAAGGCATCATCTGCCGTATCAAAAACACCAACCATAATACGCACATACCTATAAGAAAAGAAAGCACGTTTTTTTACGAAACAATTTACGGCCTCAAGGCAGGTGATTTTAAAGCGGAGATATCTATCATATATGGCCATTTTCAGGGCTTGTCCGAAGGAAATAACAACCAACATTCAACGCACAACATCCAAAATGCCACCAACAAGCCGAGAAGAAGGCTGGGGCAAAACCTTTTCAGAGCGCACCGTTCACTTCCTTCAGAATGTCAGCATATCGGTATTTCAAGATTCGTTCGCGAAGATTGAACTACCGATATTACCGCCGAGCAAAAATTATTCTGTCACCAAATTATTCTGTCAAATCATCTTTTCAGTCGAGCAGCCTTTTTTCAATCCGTCTTAATCCTTTTTAATCTGCGGATAAAACTCTTTTCAGAGCGCACAGCACCGTAGAGCATTTACCCTTCTACGGATTACGCACATGTATACGATAGAAAACAGGCGATGCCGGTGAACTATTCGTATATTCCACGTACCCACCAGCACCGGCAGGTAGATTGCTTTGCACAGGAATAAAACCACCAACAAGATCAACAGACTGCCAGACATCATAAACACGCCCACTTACTGACGTCCAACTAAAGACCTCTTCAGTTGGCGTAACACTAAGCATATCAACAGCAAATACAGATGCCGAATTAGTTGGATCCATACCCGTTACAACTATTTCCTCATAATCACTCTGCCCATCATCATCACTATCTGAAGCATGAGGATCAGTCTGATAATTAAATTCCACTAAATTAGATACTCCATCAGCATCAGCATCATCACCACCATCATCACTATTTGGGTCAAACCCCTGCGCTATTTCCCAGCCGTCTGTCATGCCATCACCTTCAGAATCATCACTAGTAGGATCAGTAGATGTACCATCAGCAAACAGCTCAACCAGATCAACCCAAGCAGCATCATCACCTGCAGCAGCGCTACCATTCTTTTTATACGTCCAAGTGAAAGTGTGCATACCAGCCGTAACTGCATTAGTCACCTCTGTCCAACCTACCACCCCCGACCAATTCGTAACAGGCGTTC
>DAOVUR010000235.1 GCA_030632465.1 bacterium
ATGATTGTTGATATGATTCGTAATGACATGGGGCGTATTGCTCAAGCTGGGACAGTGCAGACAAGTGATTTATTTGAGGTTAAGCGTTTTCCAACAGTCTTACAGATGGTATCTACTGTGGAGGGGATGACCTCGGCTTCATTAACAGAGATTATGCAGGCGTTATTTCCATGTGCATCAATTACGGGCGCACCAAAAGTTCGTACGATGCAGATTATTAAGGAGTTAGAGAAGGAGCCGCGCGGAATATATACTGGTAGTATTGGTTATATCGAGCCGGGCAGGAAGGCATGGTTTAACGTGGCTATTCGTACAGTTATGATTGATAAAGATGCTGATTGTGCTGAGTATGGTGTTGGTGGTGGAATTGTATGGGATTCGACGGCCGAGAATGAGTATCAAGAGTCGTTAACTAAGGCGGCGATATTAACTACTGATAGGCCGGATTTCAAGCTGTTGGAGACAGTTTTGTGGGATGGCGCGGAAGGTTATTTCTTATTGGATCGGCACTTGGCGAGATTAGAAGGTTCGGCGCGCTATTTCGGTATGGATTTATCGATGGCTGATTGTCGTCAGCAGTTGGACGAGCTTGGAGAGAAGTTAGGGGATAAAAGTAGTCGCGTGAGGCTTCTTCTCGATGGTTGTGGAGATGTGGCAGTTACAGCGCATGATTTTGATACTTCAGCTGTTGAGGAGCCGTGGAAAGTAACTTTTGCCAAGGAGCCTATCGATGTAGGTGATGTTTTTCTCTACCACAAAACGACTAGACGTGCTCTTTATGAGCAGGCTAAAGATGCGGCACCAGGCTTTGATGATGTGCTTTTATGGAATGCGAAAAGTGAAGTCACGGAGAGCACTATTGCTAATATTGTGGTTGAACGTGATGGGAAGAAAGTTACGCCGCCAGTTGAATGTGGGCTACTTGCCGGTATTTTTCGTGAATACTTGTTAGAATGTGGTGATATTGAAGAGAGTGTTATAACTGTTGACGATATAAAGAGTAGTGATCAGATATGGCTTATAAATTCAGTTAGAAAATGGGTTCCTATTAAGGTTTTATAGTGCATACACGATTTTTTTCTGTTTGTGTAATAAAATCTTGAGAGAATCTTGGATATTGGTAGAGTTACTAAGTAACAGTTTGATAATATGATTTTATCCGTTTGAGAGATTTATAGTGAGGAGTTTATGAGGTTTAGATTATATGGTTTGGCATTTATGATGTGCATCGGCAGCCTTTTATTGTCTGGTTGTTCGCAGGATGTGGGCGCTCTTGATGCGCGAGATTCTGCAAGTGCTATCATGAAGCGTGCGCGTACTAAGACTGGTGAAGGAGATCTTGATGGTGCAATTAAGCTCTATAGCAAGGTTCTGAATGATAATGCGCGTCTAGCACGAGCTCATCTTGATGTAGCATTACTGCTGGGTGAACAGGATAAATATCTTGATTCTATCTGCCATTATAAACGTTACCTTGATATGCGCCCTGACACTGAGAAGCGGCGGATGATCGAGAAGCGGATGCAGCGCGCCATACAGCTCTTTATAGCCACACAAACTCCTGATAGTAGCCTGCGTACTGGTAGAAAAGGGAAGAAGAAGGGTGAAAGAGTTGTTAATAATGATTTTGCTACAACATTGCAGAAGTTACATCGGGCAGAGAGTAACGAGAAATCATTACGTGCTACAATTGTTGAACTGAAAAGAGACAACAAGAAATTGACGGGCAAGTTATCTGGCTGCGAGAGCGAACTTGATCAGTATCGCGCCATTGTGGGTCTATCACAAGGTGAGCCAGAGAAACCACCTGTTGATATTGAGCCTGAACCTGAAGAAGTTAAACCTGATGTTCCTAGAACCTACCGTGTTAGGCGTGGTGACACACTATCTAGTATTGCAAGTGATGTTTATGGTGATGAAAAGCAGTGGGTTAAGATTCAGCTGGAAAATAAGAATATATTAAGAGGTAGCCCGAACATTAAGCCTGGTCAGGTTCTTGTGATTCCGTAATGTTTAATAGCAGAGGAATCTTCCGTTCCAACGGGACAAGCCCGCTGGGGACGATAATAATATGCCCTATAGGGTATTTGTGAGGTGAAGATATGAGTAACGATTTTTTTAATGATGAAGGGGGTAATCCTGGTTCTCTGTCAGGAGCAAGTAGTAGCACTGATAGTGTGAGTGTTGATTTTGCATCTGAACGTGACGAGAATAGGTTGATGCGGCAGAAGAAGGAGCTTGATGGTCGTGTTGTTGTTGCAGCCAAAGAGATTGATCTCCTTAAAAGGCGCCAAAGTGAGCTTGAGGCTAGAAAAGTTCATATGGAAGAGATATCTAAGAAACAGGCTAAATATGAGAAGAATAAACATGACATTGTAGAGAAGCTGAATCGAAGTCTGATTTTGCTAGAAAAGGAAGAGTTACAAGCCACTAGGATGGTAGATTTATTGTCTGACACGCGGGCACGTTTTAAGGATGCGTTAGCGGAAGTTAGATCTATACAGGAAGAGAAGTGGAGTGATGTTGATTTCGAGGAGAATTTAGATAAAGCGATTGTGCATGTAGAGAATGCGACTTCACTGCATAAAAAAGGGTTATCAAAAGTAGATGTTATAGCTGAGCATAAAAAGGGTAGAAGCATGCGACGGCATGAGCATGTTGAAGTTGATGAGGATGTTGTTGCTGATACATGTCACAGTTTCGGTTATTGGTTAAAGGCAGGTCTGGCATTTACGTTGCCAGCTATGAGTCTGGCTGTGGTATTGTTGGTTATCTATCTCTTTTTGAATAATCTACTCACAATTATTTAGTATTAGTTGCATTATGTAAAAAGGTTGGAAGTATGTCTGAACTTAATAAAAGAATAAAAAATATTAGCAAAGAGCTCAATTCCTTGAATAGTGATATTAAATCCAAGGAAGATGCGGGGTCACACCCGGGCGTGTTTTCAATTGTCGATACTCTAGATAATGCAACAAAAGAAAATGATATGACGAGCGATGCATTACGCTTGGCGCAGGATCAGACAGGTGGACGTGGCAATCTACCGAGTTATCTCTCGGCCAACATGCAGCCGCCCGCTCGACTGTTACGACGTGAGCGTAAGGTGCAGCGTAACAAAGCAATAGTCATGTGTGTTTTTGTGCTGGTAGTGCTCTTTCTGGTGATCTATATGTTTTTGACGTAGCTAGAGCTGGGCTTTTTGGTTTCAGACTTCATCTCACATTATGAGGGCATTTCGGCTCCGCTCAATGACCTCCTAATCGCTGGGCTCTCTCGGAGAGATCGCGCTACCATTTGCGGTGCTCGCTCGGGATGAGGTGTAAGTCTATTCTACTTCTACAAGTTGTGCTGATACTGGCTGGCCTAGGAAGCTGCTTGCTAATGTTTCTGTATCTGCGTAGATGTC
>DAOVUR010000042.1 GCA_030632465.1 bacterium
ATCAAATGCACGCCATGCAGGCATTCGGAAAAGAGTAAAGGGTTAAAAGAAAAACTGTGCGTTCTGAAAAGATTTTACAACCGCTACGCTAGAGGGACTGCGGCTGAGAAGGGGGAGTTTGTATGACTAGGGGGGAATAATAGTATTGTTTTTGCTCGGTTTATCTCCCTAACTCAAGTGAGTGAAACGAACGGTTGTGAAAAGTTTTTTTTACTGTAGACCGTGGACTATTTTAACAGAATGACAAGAAAGAAGGCCATAGCGCCGATAGTTAGCACTCCTACAAGTGTCCATAGGGTGTAACCGATCCAGTTGGTCTGTTTCCGTTTATTGAATGCGCTGTTTTGATTGTTGCGTGTTGCAGCCATTTTGATGGTGACTTGAGGATCTTCTTCACTAGAAGGAACAACAGCTTCGTAAGGGTCAATATCGGTGCCGTCAAAAAGGATTTCTACATTACCGGCGCAAATGTTATCTCCTGGGCTGAGCTGATGTTCTAGAATTGAGACATCATTAAGTAGTGTTCCGTTAGTTGAGCCTAGATCACGTATAACAAAATTTCTGCCACTTCTAATAATCGCACAGTGTTTACTGGATATTGATTCATCTTTTAAAACAATAAGGTTATCTGGTGCGCGGCCAAATACTACTTCGTCACGATCAATTTCTATTCGTGTACCTTTACGCTCACCTGTTAATATTTTTATAAAAGCCATTTTTAAAATTTCTCCGGTTAGTGGGTGTTAAAATGGACTAAGCATCTGAAAATGTCAAGAGTGAAAAAAGGATGAAACGGTCTACGGTCCACGGTTCAAATGCGGTGCGCTCATAGAAAAAGGATTACTACGAAATGCACGAAGGGCGCGAAACTGTGCGCTATAAGGTGGTTAGGGAGTTATGTGTAATGACACCGCGAAGAAAAGTGTATTTAGCTTCTCCGGTTGTTGTCATCCCTTCGAAAGGTGTATTTCTAGACTTTGACAAGAACTTGCTGGAGTCAATAGTCCATTCTTTGTAGAGGTCAAGGATGACAATGTTGGCTGGTTGTCCTGCTGTAAGGCTTGGTTGTGGCAGATTCAGTAGGCGTGCTGGCCCAGTTGTCCATAGTGCTAGCCATTGTGTGGTTGTCATACGGCCTGATTTTACCAGGGTACTGTATGTGATGCCGACAGCGGTTTCTGATCCGATGATGCCGAAAGGTGCTTTTGTGAAGTCTTGCTCTTTATAGCGTGTAAGATGCGGGGCATGATCAGTTGCAAGTGCCTCAATAGTACCGTTGCATAGACCGTTAATTATAGCATCTCGGTCTGCTGGTGTGCCGAGTGGTGGATTCATCTTGTAGTTACTATTATCAGGATCAATATCCTCGTCAGTAAGTGCGATATGATGAGGTGTTGCCTCAGCAGAAATAGGGACACCATCTTCTTTTGCTTTTGCAATGAGCTCTACTGTTTCGCCGCCGAATAGATGTTGAATATGCATCTTGGCGCCAGTGGCGCGGGCTACTCGTATGTTTCTTTCAACTGCGGCTATTTCTGCTTGGACAGGAATGCCTGGTAGTCCCAGACTAGCTGATACTGTACCTTCATTGATTACGCCATTGGCGGCCAGCTTACGATCAAGGGCGTGGTCCATTACAAGGCAGTTGAGCTTGCCTGCAATCTTCATGCATTCATTTAGTAGAGTCTCGTCATCGACTGTCGACCCATCATCAGTAAAGGCTATTGCGCCAGCAGTTGCCATACTGTTAAGGTCGGCAAGCTCTTTGCCAAGTCGATTAATGCTGATACAGCCTGATGGTAAAATATCGACAAGGCCAGATTCTTTGCCTGCCTCTATGGTGTCTTTTATTAGTTGTGCATTATCTATGGCAGGGGTGGTGTTAGGCATGGTGACAACTTTGACGAACCCACCTTTAGCTGCTGCCGCCGAGCCAGTGGCATTTGTCTCTGCATCTGGTTGCCCTGGATCACGAAAATGAACATGCATATCTATTAGGCCGGGGGCGACCACCATACCCTCTGCATCTATGCAGGGAATAGAGCCGTCGATATCAGGTGTGATTTCTGTGATCACGCCATTTAGAATAAGTAGGTCGCTGATTTCATCTCGACCAGTTGCAGGGTCTATAATATGTCCGTTTTTAATTAGATAAGAGTTGTTCATGTCAGGAATAGTAGTATTAAAGGGTTGATCTGTCGAGTTAGCTTTTTTCTGCAAAGATATTTAGTTTTAATATGCCATATTTGTCAAAGCAGACGCGTACTGTCATTAGAATGGTGAGTACCACACTGGTTATGGTGCTAGTGATGATTCCTATCATGATCATTATCTGGTATTTGATGGCTGTTTCTGGATCTGCACCGCCAAGGATGACACCGGTCATCATTCCGGGGAGTGCAACAATGCCCATAGTTGCCATTGAGGCAATTGATGGCCGTATCGCTAGCTGAATACTTTCTCTAAAGTATGGTAGCAGGGCTTCGTAACGAGATGCACCTAGAGACAGTGTGTATAGATATTGCTTGGTATCATTTTTAATGTTTTTATAAAAAGTGCTTATGCCAATAATATTACCACGAAGTGAATTTCCTAGTAGCATGCCACCTAGCACGATTAAGTATCTTGCATCAAAAATATTATCTAACGGGATGACAACTATGTTTAGATAGAATATTACAATAAACGTTGCGGTGGAGAAGGCTATAAAGCTCGGGATGAATACTTTTCTGACCTTTATTGAGGAGTGCCTGATGGCTGAAAAGACGGCGACAACGATCATTAGGATTAACCATGTAATATTTATAAGTGGATTGTTCCATTTGAATAGGTATTTAAGAAATATGCCTATTAGAAGAAGCTGGATGGACATTCGTGCCGCAGAATATAGCAATGATCTGATCAGCTTGAAGTCAAAGATCAGGCTTAAAGATATGGGTATTATGAATAGTAAAAATGCTAGTCCTAGTGAGAAGGTGGTTATATTTACTGTTCCCATCTGCTCTCCTCCAGATTAAAAACTTTTGCCGATGGATTATTGAGCCATACATGATCATGAGAAATTATTAAGCATGTGTACTCTGCGCGTTCCATAAAGTAGTCTGCAACTTTCTGTTTGAGATGCTTATCAAGTGCAGAGGTGATCTCATCTAGAAGAAAGACCTTTCTTTCCAGCATAATAGCGATAATGATGGCTAGTCGTTGCCTTTCTCCACCAGATAGTTCCTCAATATTTTTATTGATGATGTCGCTATGTAGCTCGAAGTGTTGTAGAGAGTCTTTGATTTTCTGCTCAGAGAAGTCTAGGTGTTCGTTGGCTTGTAGTTTGGAAATTGATTCTAATAAATCTATTAGTTTGCCGGAGCCAAGGTTTACATCTTGGTCGATGTAGGATATCTCTTTACGTATACTCCAGGTGCTCTTTTCATCAATAAGAGTGTTGTTGAAAAATAGTTCTCCTGAATTAGGTAGGGCGAATCCTAGCAGCATAGCTATGAGTGAGCTTTTGCCTGTACCTGATGTCCCCGCAATAACGACTTTCTCGCCTTGTTTGATTTTCAAGGAGAGATCGTTAATCACCTTTTTGCCATCATACGATAAATTAATTTCTTTAAACTCAATCATGCCGTTGCTTTATTGTTTTAAAATGTTCCTGATTGTTGTCAGTTTGAATTCGTGTAATACTGTTAGTAGTAATTTATAGAAACCGTAGGTTTATGCAAGATGAAAAAAACATACATATATCTGATTATGGTCATTGCGGCATCTGTTATCTCTACAGGGGTGTGTAGAGCGAATGCCATTATAGAAAATTTCGACTGGAACGATGAAACTGTTGATGGCTGGGAGAGTGATGAGGTTTGGGATAAGCTTTCTAGTATTGGCAGTGGTGCTGTTGATGCCTCTGGCTATATGAAGATTGATGATAATATCACTGTCTTGCAGCATCCTGCAGATTGGTATGCAATCTTTTCATCGTCAGCATCATCACTTTTTGCTGGAGCTTGGAAGTCTGCTTTTTGGGTCGCATTTGACTTTTGGTCGGAAGATGTCGAGCTGGATTACGAACAGGTTGTATCGGGGCTGGACGATAGTAGTGTTTGGGATACTGAATTGCTGAGTGAAGAAGATGATTCAGTGAGCGTGGTCTCTGCTGTATATGGTGACAGTGCTAAGTGGGATTATGGTGGTAGTCTACAGGAAGATTTTGTTAATGAACTTTCCTCTGTTGAGTGGATTGGCGATTATGTTTGGCGCACTATTGGTATAAGAAGCTATGGAATAGATGATTTTAATCTGGTAGTACCGCGGAAAAGCAGTGAATAACTAATAGTGAATAGTGAAAACGGTGCGCTCTGAAAAGATGCTGCAACGAATGAGGAACACTACGAATCTGCTCTGCTGACGACTGAGGACCGTGGACTGTGGACCATTTTTAACTATGCGCTATGCTGCTCTACTGAAAAGATTTTGCCACGAATGCACGAATTAACACGAATCTTGGCGGCGGTGGTGCTTGGCGGTGATGGCGTTTATTTGCTTATTTCGCTTTGCTCAATAATCAAATGCACGCCATGCAGGCATTTTTAAAAGGGTGAAGTGAAAACGGTGAAGGGTAAAAAACTGTGCGCTCTGAAAAGGATTATGAGTACGATTACGATGGTGGTTGTTGAATATTGAGTGTTATTCGTAGCACCTTCGATGCTCTAACAGGCTCGGAGGCCTGTTTTACTTGGATATTGATGGTTTTTTCTTTTGCTGACCTCTGACCTCCGCCCTCTGATCTCTGTTTTTTCTCGGTTTGTCTCCCTAACTCAAGTGAGTGAAACGAACGGTTGTAATTTTTTTACTGAGGACTGAAGACCGTGGACTGTAGACTGTTTTAGCTATTCATTATTGTTTCATGTCGGCGCGTGCTTTGTTTAGTAGGTCGGATGCTTCTATGAGGTCATATTTCGGTATGTCATCTGCACTAGCGACAATCTGTTCTAATATTTTCTGTGCTTTTTCGTAATCATTTTCCTGCATTGCTATATTGGCTTCGTGGGTTTTTGCTCGGAAATATATATTTGATCCTTGTGTGGTTTTGGTCAGAATATCTTCAATTATAGCTTTAGCTTTTTGTAGCTGTCCGTTTTTGATGAAAATCATAGTAGCTGTATCTAATATCTGAATATTGTTAGATGTCTCTTTGATAAGTGTCTCTATTATCTCTGTAGCTTCTGTTACGCCATCTTCTGTTTGCACCAGAATGTAAGCTAGATTGTTGCGTAGTGTCTTGTCGTTAGGATATATTGTTAGGCCTTCGCGGAGCAGGGTTACTGCTTGGTCGTAATCTCTTATCAGGCGTGCTGATTCTGCCGCAATGATATAGGTCATCTTCTTTTTTGAGCCATGCTTGATAGCGAATGTCATCTCTTCTAAGGCATCCATCACTTCCCAGTCGCCACGTTGAAAGCGGATGAATCCTAGCATCTCGGCCCAGAGTACATTGTTTGGGTCGTTGCGGCGCAAGCTGCTTAGTGCTTCGATTGTTTCTGAATCAGTTGATAGTCCGTCATTTGCCTGCTTGAGTCTTACGAGCTCTTTAAATAGTAGTAGTGGTGGATTGATTGCAGAGTCGAGGGCCAGGTTGGTTGCGCGCAGTGCCCATCGTTTATCTTTATTTTTGATCGCGCATTTTATTGCCATGACGTGAGCGGGTAGATAGCTTTGGGCATGGTCTGATGCATCTTCTGCAGCCACTGTGGCGGCTTGATACATGCCGATTCTAAAAAGATATTCACTAGCACGTGTCATGGTTTCTGCTGGATACGTGGCGGTTGGTTTTTTTGTGATAAGGGCTAGTTGTGTGAGTATATCATTTTCTTGCCAGGCGTTATCTTGTGTTGACGGTGCATTGGTTATATTTAGCCGTGTTCTGGCGACGAGCTCTGCTAGCCATATCTCTGGGGCATTGGGGCAGGCGTGGCGTGCTTGGGTGACTACTGAAACATCTGCATCAGATAGGCTGATAGCGCTCTGCCATAGTAGTGGGCTTTGTGGCATAAGTTTGGTGGCTAGTAGCGCTACTTCTAGTGCTTCTTTATATTTGTGATTGTTGCAGAGCAGTAGCATGTACTGCTGTAAAGATGTTGCTTTTTCGGTGTTACTACGGCCAGTATTGCGCCATTTTCTGAAGGTGTTGGCATTTGCGGTGTCGTTACCGTCATAGTAGCTGAGCCAATTGGTCAGCATAGCTTTTAGGAATGGGCTGTCGGTTGTATTAAGGTTCGTACGGATTGTTTTTGCATTCTGCTTGAAGTCATCTTCTGATGGTAGTGCTGTTTGGTGCCATAGGATTGAGAACTCGGCAGGTTTAGCAAAAAAGTACTGTATAGTTTTACTTTTTATGGGCAGTGTGGGGTACATGGCTGCTTCGCATAATTGCTGTGCTTTTTTGAAACGTTGTGTTTGCTGCATGATATTAGCGGTAAGTATATCAAGATCGCGACTTAGCCATTTTCTGGGTTGGTTTAGTGCATGTAGTGCCTCTTCTGCACTGCTGAATTCTGCAAGCGTTTCTGCCAGCATGGCGGCGGCCTTTGTGGAGTTTGGATTGAGCTCTACTGCATGTCGGGCGGTCTGAATTGCGAGCATACCTAGTTTGAGTTCGCGCTCTGCGTTACAGAGGCGAAGTAGTGGAGTAAGGCTGGATCTGTTTGTATCTCTATATTTACGTAGTGCCTCATATACATTTGGCCAGTCAGCATTATGTTCGTACAGTTCAGATGATTTAAGAAGTATCTGATCTGCTTGATCAGGGAATGAGGTTGCTATACTGGTTAGTTCGGTTTTTATCTTTTCGAAAGCACCAGCCATCTCAAGTGCATCAATATATTCGTAGTGCGCCTGCATCGATAGTCTGCCTGCTTCTTTGTACTGCTTAAAGCGATCAAGTGCTAGAGTGAGCTGTTGCTTACGTATATCCGTTGGTGGGTTGTTACATAATTCATATGCGTAGGGTATGTTGTTTAGCGATGGTTGAAAGAAGAGTAGGCAGTTTCCTGTTGAGATATAAGTTGAAATATCAATTGTGTCTGATGTACTGGTTGCCGGAAAGTCTAGGCGACTTTTACGAAATAGAAACCATCTGTTGCCGTATTTCGCAATAGTAAATGGAAGGAAGGGGTGGTTAGGGGCAAGCTGTTGGATACGGTTATAGATGAACCATGCCATGTCTGGGCGCGCTAGTTGAAAACACTTATCTAATATTGGGTATATGAGGTCGGGGTTATTACTATTGTTAACACTACGTATGAGATGCTCTGAAAATAGATTCTCCCATTTAGGTTGACTATGCTTTAGGCTCAAAAAGAATAGTGGCTCTAGAACTCTTATATCGTATGGCCAGCTCTTTATGGATTGCGCTGTCATGACGGCAACAGCTGATGCATTGTTCAGGTTCATATAGGCTTCTGTTGCTGATAAGGCAGATTCAATTTCGCTATGTGCTGTTTTGAGGTTTGAGTCGCTAATGGCTTTCCATTTATGGTTTGCGCGTAAATACGGATATAGCATTCTTACTCTAGCAGTATTGGGGAGCCAAGTTGATGCGGTAATAATATGTTGGGCTACTTTGTCTGGATCGTCGGAGTGAAATGCCATCTCGGCAAGAATCATGGCGACTCGCGGATCGGTTTCGCGTGTTGCTTCCGGAAGTTGTGTCAAGATTGTGGAGGCTTCATGAATTTTCTCTAGCCCCATTAAGCTGTAGGCCTTAATGATCTGCTTCTGCGCTTTGCGATGTGGAGTTGTCCCTGGTATTGTGTCGAGCGCAAGTAAGACCTCTTCATATTTCTGAAGAGCTAGTAAGATGCTGATCCTCGTGAAATTCCATTCCGTATCTTCTGGTAAATAGTTTAGGAGATAATCCACTGATGCTTCAGCATCCTCATAGTGTCCTGCGCTGACGAGCGCCTGAGTTAGCTTGCCGACCATTTCTATGCGATGATTTTTACTGTTTATATATAAGATTGCGGATAGTAGTATGATTGCCGAAATGGCAAAAGTTGCTCGTTTATGGTGTGTTAATGCTTTTTTCCAGAAGGGTGGGTGCGCTGTGATTAATTTTTCGTGAATGTGGCTTGTCTCTTTTTGTAGTTTGAATTTTCGCTGAGTATATTTATGGAATATCATTAGCTCGAGATGGACGAGGAGTAATGTTGCAATAACAACCATGCTTGATGTTCCGTATAGTCCGCTTGCGCTGGTGAGCCCGCTTAATTTTGGTGTTAGGACTACAATTAGTGATATGCGAACAATATTTAGGATGATTGCTTGAATGATGGCGGCTGTAATAAAGACTAGTAGATGGTACCATTTGATGCGCCTTAGGATTCCCGCACCAGCAGCAAGAAGCGCTACAGTGATTGCTGTATGCAGTCCGCTGTACCAAGTATGTACTTCAAATGTGGTGATTTCTGTTAGTAGCACCATCTTATTGGCCCATACTGGTACATTGAAAAGGTGAAGTAGCCATTCGCTACCACTAACGGATAGTTTTAGCGTCCATAGCTGTAGCTGTGTAAATATCAGTTCCGGCAATGGATGTACCCAGTAGAGTAAGAATATTGCAATTACGATGTCTTCTCTATACTTGCTAGGAAGAGCCCATTTAAATATAGCAAAGCAGATTATCAGTAAGCCTATCCATTCAAACTGTGGAACGGTATATATTGAGCCTATAATTAGGATGAAGCCGCCTAGTATAGCAGTGGCAATAGCATTTTCAGCCTTTCTGAGCGCGCTTTTCTTATGTATGTTTATGTTTGGGCTGGTTTTTGGTTGGGGCGCATCTTCCTTTGGGCGTAGTATGATTATTATACTGACGAGGAGCGTAAAAAAAAGTCGGACTGTGCCATTTTGTGTAGATGTAAACTGCTCACTATGTAACAGAACCCAGGTAGCGAAAAGTGCTACTGTTGCCAGTAGAGCAATTCTTTTTGTGATCGATATAGAGTTTGTTGCAATCATTGCGATAAATAGTGACGTATTTATCTTAGTATTAAAATGAAAAAAGTTATTATGTTAAATATAATATATTATGTTATAAATTGATTTGAATATAAAAAGAGATAGATTAATGAGTATAGATTTAAAAAATAGCGTAGGGATTGTGGAGACTAAATCTCTTGATATAACATTACCGGCAGAGGGTTTTTTGCTCGAGTCTGGCAATAGTCTTGCCGAGGTTACAGTAGCGTACGAAACGTATGGTAAACTTAATGCTGAAGGTAACAATGTTATTTTTATCTGTCACGCCTTAACTGGTGATGCGCATGTGGCGGGATATGCAAATGACGATGCTGCCAGTAAAGGTTGGTGGGATGAGATGGTTGGTCCTGGCAAAGGGATCGATACAGACTACTATCATGTTGTTTGTGCAAATATTCTTGGCGGCTGTAGTGGAACTACTGGGCCTTCTTCGAACAATCCCGCAACAGGAAAGCCGTATGGTTCTTCGTTTCCGCATTTCACTGTGACAGATGTTGTTAATTTGCATCATATATTTTTGAATCAGTTGGGTATTAATAAAATAGCTGCGTTAATAGGGGCATCATTTGGTGGGATGCAAGCTATTGAGATGTCGTTAACTTATCCCAGTATGATAGAGCACTGTATATGCATTGCTTCCGCGGCCAGTTTATCAGCGCAGGCACTTTCTTTCGATATTGTAGGGCGCACGGCCATCACCTCTGATCCTAACTGGAATGGTGGCGACTATTATGAGTCGGACAACAATCCAGATAATGGGTTGTCACTTGCTCGTAAGATTGGACATATCACGTATCTATCTCCCGCTATTATGATGAGTAAGTTTGGGCGTGAGAAAAATCGGGAGGGTCTAGATATCGAAGCATTAAAAGAGACTTTCTTGTCTGACTTTGAGGTTGAAAGCTATCTGGATCATCAAGGTGATAAATTTGTTGGTAGGTTTGATGCTAACTCATATTTGTGTATCACAAAAGCAATGGACGAGTTTGATGTGGAAGAACGGTACGGCTCGCTTGATGAGGCTTTCAGTAAAGTTGAGTGTAAAATGTTGGTGGTTGCGCTTACTTCCGACTGGCTGTTTCCGCCGTATCAATCGCAACTTGTTGCTAATTCACTTTTACGTATGGGCAAGCATGTTTCGTATGCAACGCTATGTGCTCCTCATGGACATGATGCATTCCTAGTTGATGTAGAGCATCTTTCGGAAATGATTCGTGCTTTTCTGCCATGGGTAGGCCCTCGTTATAACGGTAAGAGTGACTCATCAATTGCAGTTACTGAGAGCAGGGATACGGTGCAAAGTGATGAGTATGACCGCATTCTCAAAATGATGAAGCCGGGCTCGAAAGTTTTAGATCTGGGGTGTGGTAATGGGGATCTACTATCATTTTTGACGGAGAACTCTATCGATAATGGCATTGGAATTGATATCGATGTGCGTAATGTGATTGAAGTGATTGATAAGGGGTATGCTGTATTCCAAGATGATATTGATAGTGGCTTGGCTATGATTGCTGATGATACTTATGATTATGCTATTCTTGGTGAAACATTACAGGTGGTTCGTAAACCTCGTTTATTGATGAAAGAGATGTTGCGGGTAGCAAAAGAAGGTATAGTACTATTTCCTAATTTTGGTAAATGGTCGCATCGTTTGCATCTGTTGCGTACAGGGCGTATGCCAAAAGGTGGTGCGATACCTTTTGAGTGGTATGATACACCCAATATCCATCCATTTACAGTGCGTGACTTTGTTGATCTCTGTGCAGAAGATGATATTCAGATTGTGGATATGGTATGTATGACTTCTGGTGTTGTTGATTCAGTATTGGTCCGCTTGGGGCTGTGTAATGCTGGGGCAAATAGAATTTTGGTGAAAGTTGCAAAACAAGATTCAGTTGCACTCTGAAAAGATTTTTATCCGCAGATTAAAAAGGATTAAGACTGATTAAAAAAGGCTGCTCGACTGAAAAGATGATTTGACAGAATAATTTGGTGACAGAATAATTTTTGCTCGGCGGTGATGGCGTTTTTAAAAGGGTAAAGGGTTAAAAGAAAAACTGTGCGTTCTGAAAAGATTTTACAACCGCTACGCTAGAGGGCCTGCGGCTGAGAAGGGGGAGTTTGTATGACTAGGGGGGAATAATAGTATTGTTTTTGCTCGGTTTATCTCCCTAACTC
>DAOVUR010000110.1 GCA_030632465.1 bacterium
CTCCATAGTTACAGATTGTACCTCATACAGTAATGCACAACATGGTATTAGAGTGGAACCACAAAGCATGGTAATAAATAGTACCTCATCTCACAATGGAGAAGCTGGCATTAAATTGGGTGGACCTAACTGCCGAGCAGAAAACAACACAACCATGCTGAACAACACTACAGATAACGGTTTTGGCGGAATACACACATCAAGTACTGCTACGGATTGTATAATAATTAAAAATGTATCTGACAGCTACACCATAGACCCAGGAAACCATTTTGAGGTAATAACCCCTGCTGCGGAAACAGTACCCGATAACCCTTGGATAAATATAGAGCTGTAAAGACGTTAAGCTTACCCCCTGAACCTTGAACTTGGAACTGCCGTTTTCAGGGTTAATCCTTCTTGATACAATCATTTTTTTGACACCATTCTTTATCGCTATGATACCACTGCTTTTCTTGACACATTCCTATATTTTCGTAATCATACCCAAATGAAATATAGACGCTTTGGCAAAACAGAAATAGCAATGCCCGTCATAACATGTGGCGGCATGAGGTTCCAACAGAGCTGGAACGATTTCCAAGAAACAGGTCTAGATCAGGACAACCAAGAAAATCTAGAAGCAACTGTTATGCACGCTTTTGAGCTAGGCATAAATCACTTTGAAACCGCACGCGGCTACGGCTCTAGCGAATATCAACTAGGCCTGGTCTTACCAAAGCTACCACGCCAAGAGATCATCATACAGACGAAAGTAGGCATAAAGGACTCTGAAGAAGATTTTATTGCCGCATTTGAAACCAGCCTTGAAAATCTGCAAGTAGAATACGTTGACCTACTCGCCATACATGGCATAAATAACTTACCGCTTCTAGATAAAGCTCTGCATCAAGGCAGCCTATCTGCCTGCAAAAAGCTAAAAGAACGTGGCTTAATAAAACATATCGGCTTTTCCACTCATGCCGGGCCAGAAACTATCTGCGCAGCCCTACAAACTGACGAGTTCTCTTTTGTAAATCTACATTGGTATTACATAGACCAACGTAACTGGCCAGCCATTGAGGAAGCTACAAAACGTGACGTAGGAGTATTCATCATTAGTCCATGCGATAAAGGTGGACAACTCTACAAGGCACCAGTAAAACTTAAGAACATCTGCCGACCATATACCCCCATGGAATTCAACGATCTCTTCTGCCTCCAAAATGAAGCTATCCACACACTCAGCATTGGCGCTAGCAAACCATCCGATCTTGATGAGCATGAAAAGATTGTCAGAATATTAGATGAGAATATAGGAAAGTTAATCACCCCCATATTAGGACGCTTACAGACAGCTCTTGTTGATGCCGTAGGTGAAGAATGGCTAGAACATTGGAGCGACGGTCTACCAGCACCTGAAGATCATGCGGACAAAATATGCCTATACCACATATTACGAATCTACAATCTTGCACAAGCATTCGACATGGTCGAATTCGGAAAATTCCGCTACAACCTACTTGGCAATGCTGACCACTGGTTCCCTGGCCTAAAAGCAACAGAAGAGCACTACGACACTCTAGCAGAACAACTTGCTGATAATCCGCAAGCAGACCAAATAAAATCGATCCTGCAAGAAGCTCACGCCATATTTGATGATGTCCCAATCGAACGACTAAGCACATCTCAAAAAAAAGATGCCCCCACTCCTGAGCCCGAGCCAGCGCCTGAACCTGAACCTGAGCCAACGCCAGAAATCGATCCTAAGCCAATACCAGTGCCGGCACCGGAACCAGAACCAGAAGTAGAGCCTGAGCCACTACCACCCCCAGCCCAGGAACCTGAACCTGAACCCACGGTAGCACCCACACCGGAGCCGGCACCAGAACTAAATCTTGAAGAAACGCTAGAGCACACAAACAGCATCAGCAACCTTGAACAGCAGTTACTAGAGACTCAAGATGAGCTTAAGCTTGAAAAAGAAAACAGCAGAACCATCGCCAACAACGCAGAAAAGCTGGAAAAAGAACATCTCCACATTATCGATGCACTAACGGCTACTCAGGAACATATAAACAAAGAAACCTTTACCGCCCTAGAGAACCAACTACGCGAAACAGAAGAACTGCTGAAAATAGAACAAGAAGCAAGTAGTAAAGCTGCCATGTATGAAGAAC
Organism: bacterium; assembly: GCA_030632465.1. Taxonomy (GTDB): domain Bacteria; phylum Verrucomicrobiota; class Kiritimatiellia; order UBA8416; family CAMZLY01; genus CAMZLY01. Next base: position 2,160 of record DAOVUR010000110.1, read on the forward strand.
GCGCTGGTCAGCAGGCGGCAAAGCTCCAAATACTTGCAGAAAATAATCTCAATCTCGGAGAAGAGCTACATGCAACAGCAGAGGCACTTAAACTTGAACAAGAAAATAGTCTTACAACTGCTAACAACGCCAAACATAGTGAAGAAGAACAGCTGAAAACTATAGAGGAACTTCGCAGTAGCCAGACAATAAACGAAGAACGCATAATCACTCTTGATCAGCAACTGCATGAAACAGAAGATCAGCTTAAAATCGAGAAAGAAGCGAGTAGTGAGGCAGCCATCACTGCAGAGCGAGCTAAACAGCAATCAGAAAAAATTCAAACATTAGCAAAACAGAACCTTAGCTTAGAAGAAACTCTCCTTAAAAAAGAAGAGCAGCTTAAACTCGAACAAGAAACCAGCCGCACAGCTACTCATAATGCAGAAGAAGCAGAAAAACATCTCAAAACCATAGAGAAGCTTACGACCGAAAATGAAGAGACAGCTAAAGAACTCAAGCAGACTACTACCAAGCTAGAAAAGGCTAAATCACGTCATAATGCTAAGAGCAAAGAGTTAAAGACTAAAAACGAGACGCTAATACAGAAAATTGATTTCCTAGAGATAAATGCCGACAGCTCCAATGAGCTCGTAGAAAAATCACTCGAAGAGGTAACCAAACTAAAGAAAGAGTTAAAAGATACCCACACCAAGCTTGAAGAAGCTAATAACAGTGCGGCAGTTCCTCATATACCGCCAGAACTACTTGAGGAAATCGAAACACTAAAACAGAAGTTAAAAGAGACAGATCAGCTATTGGAAGAAAGCGAAAAAAGAGAAACAACAGTAGTAGAAATGCCCAAACAACATAAAGCACAGAAGAAATTCTTTCTTAAAGTTGCAAACGGACAGGTCTTTGGCCCAATACCAATGAGCAAGCTATACAACTGGGCATCTATATATAGAATCTCACCTAACGACTATATCTCAAAAGATAAAGAAAAGTGGACTTCCGTTACTGATATTGCAGAACTTGGCATTGAATGGCTAATAACTCTCGTCAATGGTGATGTTTCGGGACCAGTAAACCTATTTGCCGTTCAACATCTCATACGAAACAACGAGGCAGCATCTGACGCCACACTGCACAACGCAAAAACTGGCGAGGAAACCACTGCAGACAAAATTCTAACCGAACAGTTTCTAGAACTCCAAAAACAGAACATCCAACTAAAAAAAGAACTAGAAATTTAACTGTAAGGAATGGTCTACGGTTTAAAAACGGTGCGGAATTAACACTCTCTCTCCCACACTCAAATAAAACAGATCGAACATCCAACATTCAACAGAAGTAGCTACCTATCTCCGAGAGGTAGCACCGTAGAGCAGCGAGTACTAAATGATGCTGATGAAAATACTGAACAACACTATTCATTATTCACTAACGAAGTTCACTATTCACTAACGATTTTCACTATCTTTAGCTTTTTCCCAGATAGCATCCATCTCTTCCAAGCTACAATCAGCAAGTTCTCGTCCCTCTTCGTGCATGTGACGCTCAATAGCAGCAAAGCGGCCAATAAATTTTGCGATTGTCTTATTAAGCGCATCCTCTGCCGGCATTCCGTAAAAACGACTCAAATTCACAACAGAAAAGAGTAGATCCCCTATCTCCTCATGAACATGTGCCTCATCTCCTGCGGCCATAGCTTCTTTAGTTTCAGCTAGCTCCTCTTCCACCTTGGCGATAACATCTTTAACATCACTCCAGTCGAATCCAACCAATGCTGCACGCGACTGCACACGTTGCGCTTTCTGCAGTGCCGGCAGATGCTTAGGGACTCCAGCTAATATCGAACGCTGCTCTCCATCTTTATCCTTAGCCTTATTCTTCTCCCAGTTCCGTAACACCTCATCGGAATCGGCAACCTTCACATCACCAAAAACATGTGGATGCCTATGCACCATCTTTTCACGAATACTCTTAGCAACATCAGAAAACTTAAATTCACCCGACTCTGTTCTAATCTGAGACTGTAGTACAATCTGTAACAGTAGATCACCAAGCTCCTCCTGATGTTCCGTTGCACTCCCCTGCTCGATCGCATCAATTACCTCGTAAGCTTCCTCTACCAGATATGGCTTAAGGCTCTCCAACGTCTGTTCACGATCCCATGGACACCCATCTTCACCACGTAACCTTGCCACTACCTCAAGCAGTTTATCTATCTCAGATATTTTGTCCATTACACTCTTCCTTGATCATTTCTTACCACTGAAAACTTCTGCTCCTAGCCATATTTCTCTTCCAAAAACATCCTAATCATAATGATGCTCCTCGGGGCAATCCCCGAAGGTATCTGTTTTTTTGTAGGGCTAGAACGGTTGAGCTTGCGAAACCTTACCGCCGGTCCCGGCTGGAAGGCATCGTACCTCAGCCATTCCAGCCCTACAATTGATGATGCAGCAAGCTGCGGGATATGAAACCCGCGGCTTCGCAATCAGCGAAACCATTTGAAATACGCATACTACACGATTCCAACCAGTTCTGCTTTAAGCTCTTCATGGATCAGACCATTAGTTCCAAGAAACATAAGTCGCCCCTCGGTCCCTTTACCGATCACCTCAGCAGTGCCACCCGCCTGCCTAACAATCAATCCTGCCGCTATAATATCCCAGATATATATACCAGACTCAAAATAGCCATCACCCTCCCCTAATGCAACACGACATAAATCAAGCGAGGCACACCCTAACATGCGTGGCCTTTGGCATTTATCAGCTATCTTATTAAAAAATGCGAACTGCTGACAATCAAGACCTACATTATGATCTGCACCTGTATAGATTACCGAGTCGGAAAGAACTGCATTTTTAGAGACCTCTATTGGCTTGCCATTACATAGTGACGGGGAATCTATCGTTGCCTCAAACAGCTGATCAACTTCTGGGGCAAGAACTGCGCCAGCTAAAGCCTCCCCATTACGCTGCACAGCAATTGAACAGCCCCAAAAAGGCAGACCATGACTAAAATTCACAGTTCCATCAATAGGATCAATAACCCACTCATAATCATCAGCACTATGCTCTTCAGCAACAACATCTTCCTCACCTAGGGTCGCATGATCTGGGAAATGCTTCTTGATCACCTCTTCAGCTTTTGCCTGACACTCAATATCAAGACAAAGCTTCACATCATGCTCAGCGAGTCTAACAGTCTCTGTTCGTCGGGAAATATTGTCTAACGCATGCTTTGTTGCAACCTGCACAGCATCCACAGCGCACGCCAGTAAATCAGTTGTGTTAATCATTGATTCTCCTGTTAGAGACTGCCAGAGCTGCCTGAAGTTTAACAGCGGTCCATGTCAGTCCATGTTTGTCCTTGCCTGTCCGTGTTCAGTCAAGTACTGCCTTACCTACTTCTTTTTCTCTTCCGGCAGAAGATTCTTTTCGTAGTTGCTAAATTTCATAGAAACAATGCGCGATACGCCACGTTCAGGCATCGTTACGCCGTAGATGACATTTGCTGCCGCAATAGTCTGGCGACTATGGGTAATAACCACAAACTGCGACTGTTCAAGGAAGCCTTTTAAGATATTCACAAAGCGCCCAATATTAGAATCATCCAACGCCGCATCAAGTTCATCCAGCATACAGAATGGGCTTGGCTTAATCATATAAACGGCGAAAAGAAGTGCTACAGCGGTCATAGTGCGCTCTCCACCAGATAGTAGCGAAACATTCTGTAAACGCTTTCCTGGAGGACGTGCAATAATCTCAATACCACACTCTAAAATATCCTCTTCATTAACCAGAACCAAATTGGCACTACCACCATCAAACAAGGTTCTAAATATCTCTTGGAAATTCTCATTTACCTTCTGGAAAGTCTGACTGAAAAGTTCTGTTGTTGTCTGATTAATCTTTCTAATCATATCCATCAGCTGCTGCTTAGCAGTAATAAGATCATGCTCCTGAGTAGTCAAAAAGACATATCGCTCTTCATGCTCTTTATACTCTTCGATAGCAACAAGGTTAACAGGGCCCATAGCTTCAAGCTTAGTTCGTAATTCAGCAATTTTATTCTCAACAGCATCAATATCTAACGGTTCACCATCCCATTCAGGATCAGGCTCTTCAATAAGCTGGTCTAGGTTGATATTATATTCAGCTGTTGTACGCTCAAGCTGATTCTCTCGCTGCACCTGACATTCAGCCAGCTTGATTTCAAGGCGCGAACGCTGCTCACGAACTTCCTCTAAACCTTCACGCTTCTCGGTAAGAGTACTCTCCATATGCCGTACTGTAATATACTGCTTATCACGATCAACTTTAAGAGTTTCGATTTTAGTATTATATTCTGCAACACCAGCCTCAAGTGCGCCTATCTGACCCTGACTCTCGTCAACTGCTTCTGTTAATGATGTAATACTCTCTTGATACGATCTTATGCCCTCAGAACGACCTTCAACAAGAGCCTTCAACTCCTCTAAGCGTCTTTGC
>DAOVUR010000202.1 GCA_030632465.1 bacterium
CCGCTGTATCACTCTCTCGAAAGATTGTTCAACAGTTTCTCGTTCGACTTGCATGCCTAATCCACGCTGCCAGCGTTCGTTCTGAGCCAGAATCAAACTCTCCATAAAAAATTGACATTATCCTGTACTAATACAGTATAATTATCGAAGTCTAATTCTAACACAAGCCATCCAACTTCATATCCTCTCTATCGAACCGAAGTTCGTAAGATCAGTACTCCACTAAATGGGCGCTAGTCACACCATTTCCGAATCGAAAATAGTTATGATTAGCTTATATATATTTGGGCTCATTAAATTAATAATAATGAGTAATTCTGTTATCAAAGATCAAAATCAATAAGCACACAAAAACACCCTTCCGTTTCCTTCCGGATCTGGAAGTTCATCTTAATGTACTTTGTTCCCCGCAGCATTCTCAGCTGCTTCCCTTACAACGCCGCTCAATGTATCACTGAGCGTTACTGCTGTCAACCCTTTGAAATCAAATTTTAATTTTTTTTCTTGGACCAACTTTTAGCCGCTTAACAGCGACTCAGTACTGCGTTTGAAGTGCATAGTTATCCCACAGAGGGCTGTTTCACACAAGTTTTTAAAATGCTATTTTAATAATTTTTTCTAACATTATAAAAACTCCTGTTTTAGCCATGTTTTGGCCATAAAACAGCCTGTTTCGGCATAAAGCAGATGTATATACCTAGAAGAGGAAACTCTATATTTTATTTGTTTTACATTTTTGTTCCTATATTCATGCGCTTTTGCTAACTTTCATTACGTGTTATTTATTGAAACCAAACCATATTATATAAATCTGTTAGGAGAAACCTTTATGAATACTGAGCTTATTATCGCTATTGATGTCGCAACACCTGAAGAAGTAATGCCCGTTATTAACTCTCTACCTGATGAGGTTTCTTTCTATAAGGTAGGATTAGAACTCTTTATTAGTACTGGGCCAGCCGCCTTTATTCCCTTTAAGGAGAAAGGTAAGCGTATCTTCCTAGATCTTAAACTACATGACATACCACGAACAGTAGCGCGTGCAGTGAAAACTGCAGCAGAACATGGCGTGGATATCCTTACTGTTCATGCTGGTGGTGGTAGCGATATGCTCCGAGCGGCGGCAGAGGCTGCACGCGAGTGCGGCGATAAGGCTCCAAAACTTGTGGCGGTAACAACCCTTACCAGTCTTAATAATGATGACCTTATAGAGATGGGTGTCACCCGTGGACTTTCTGAACATACTTTAGCTTTAGGCAAGATGGCTATTGATGCTGGTATCGATGGACTAGTCTGCTCTCCACATGAAGCAGCAGCATTCAGGAAACTAATTGGCGATGCGCCTATCCTTATAACACCAGGGATTCGTCCTGCTGGCGGCGATGCCGGAGATCAAAAACGTATTGCCACACCTAGCATGGCTGTTGAAGCAGGTTCATCTTTCCTTGTAGTGGGCCGCCCTATTCTAGAAGCAGATGACCCGCGTGAAGCCGCCGCCGCTATTATAAAGGAAATGCGCGGAGCGTAATTGCGTATGTGGGTGTGGAAGTATGTGGGCGGGATATTTATCCTAATCGTAATCGTACTCCTAATCATAATCAGTTGTTATCTCTTTTTTTGGATCTTGGATGTTGAGTGTTGGCTGTTGGATATTGAGTATGAGTGTGGGGGTTGTGTCAAGGTCCCTGAGCGGAGCCGAAGGGCCGGCATTGTCACATCGCTCGCATGGCATCTCGACCTCGCTCAATGTCCCATGCTCAAACGGAACATAGCCACGCTTGTCAGCGTCGGCGCAAAAGTAAATCAGCGCTCCGACGCTGACCTACATACGGCAAAATAGTTTTCCATAGCTGTTTGTTCAGCATCGGAGTGCTGATCTACTGGTAAAACAGCTTTCCATAGCTGTTATCTGATTTCTAAGTAATCTCTATCTGGTAGTTCAGGGAACTGAACATGCGGAATTGTCTGATACCAGAAAGCAACAGATGCAATATCGTCCTGTAATGGTAGGTAACGGTGACCGCTTCTCCAGCCAAGTGCCTGAATAGTCACTTTTAGATCTTCCTCAAAACGAATAGGGTCCATGACATGCCATCGATACATGCCAAACCGCGTATTGGCTACATATAGTCCGTCAGGACGAATAATCTGCGGCACTCCGGCATAAGGTGTATTATATTCCTGATACTGCTGGGTTACTTTATTCTCAAAATTATATGAGCCACAGAAGTAATCCTCAGTTCCTGTACCGCAAATAGTTGGGTATTCTTTATCGCCATCCATATAGAATTTGATCTCTCCTTCACCCCACCATCTATCATTATTTAAACCCCAGGCCATATAAGTACCCACATAATGCCCCTGCCCTTTAACTCCATCAAGAATCGTATACACATCCTTATAAGGTAAAGGATTGGTTCTTCTAAACTGCGCATGGAAATATGCACAGTCTTCTGGCACATCAGTTAATGTATAATTTATCTGATAATAGATAATCATATCATTATCACTGATATTAGTCATAGTGATTCTACATTTCTTCTTGAACGGCATCTCCCAATAACAGTTATAAGCACTTCCTGGGTTAACGCATACAGGACTCGATACAACAGGAGCAAAGCCTTTCCACGCATTACAGAAGAAATCACCTACGGGGCATTCAACAGATGGGTTTTCCTGATCATCCCAATATATACGTAAAATATGGAATCGCTGTTCGTCGATCATAGTCTGCGTCATCCAGATCTGCTGAATTGCACCCGGTCCTTCTATATTAGCAAGCTCAAGAGTTTCACCTGCCGCAATATCCTCCCGAGGATTAATTTTCCAGCCTTTACCTAAGTCTCTCGCAGCTTCGGCGCCCGTACCTTCTATCGCCATAGCCCCTTGGCCTTTACCGCCAGTTTTATTTTCTGATGATATTGATCTTGTTTTAGCATTTGATAATCTTGATAGATTGCCAAGATTCATTCCTAATCCATTAAACGACATGATATTATCTCCTATTTATATGTTTTATATGTAAAGTGGTCCTAATGTTTCACAAGCTCTAAAATCATCTCCAGCAAAGCGATCCCATATTGTTGGTCTAAAGATATCTTTTTCTGCAACATTCTGCATATCAACCGGAATTCTAAGCATAGAGTTTAACGTTATTAAGTCTGCACCAATAGAGCCAAAGCTATTAGCATCATGATTATGCCCGATTTTTCGCATATAATCGAAAGAACTCATATTATTTGGCGCCCAGTAAGTTTCCGGCCAAGTAGAATTCGTCGTACTACTCACTTCCTCTATAACTTTTTTGGGTAACGAAACAGTTTTTCCCTCGATAATAGATACCGTCATCTTATCACCTATTGTATTATACCTATAAGATGTCATAGGTATATTACCTGGTGTTGTAAAGTGACTAGATAAACCATCTCCTAAGAAGTACTCTATAACGGCGGCCATATAAGTAGTATTACTTATCGATTCCTTTATAAGCTTGTTCTGTAAAGTCTTTGAATTTTGCAGCTTTCTTATAGCCTTATATATATCATCGGTAGAGACACCTGCTAACTTTAAAATATTTAAGCTGTAATCTAGTGATGCTGCACCAGAATTTCTCTTATCTATAAATCCGCCTGGTGCAACCTTAGAAATATTTATCCCTGTTCTATCTCTCACGCTTTTAACTGTCCAGTTGGTTCTAATATCGGCAAATAGCTGTGATGCGCCTGTCAGCAACATGGCGGCAGTCATACCAATTGCATTTTTGCTATCATTTTCTGTAGCAACAATAAATGGAGCTCTAAAACCATTCCAATCAAAGCTACTAGATAGAATAGACTCTGTTAAATCAAAGTTAGGATAATAATCGGTCCAGGCACGCTGACCTTGAGTACCTGCAGCTATTGCATGATGTCCTTGCGCTTTTTCAACATCTATATCCGCCAGTTTTTCATTACCAACCATTAGATCACGAACAATAAGAGTCATCTTTAGTGATGCACGAAGAAGCTCATTATTCG
>DAOVUR010000049.1 GCA_030632465.1 bacterium
AATCTGGTTCACAAATTTAACAACCGAGGCCTCTTGGTTCAACTTGCTAATATCCATCTTACTTAGCGGATCATCATCACCAACCTCAAATCGATCATCCTGAATCATCCTATCGACAGTTTCTGCACCAACTCCATAAAAGCCTTTAGATGCTTGAGAAATCTCCTCGGAAGTACTTAATGCAAGCTTGACCCGCATTCCTGTAGCCAGTCGTATAGCGTCTACTAAATCTGCATCAAAGGGATCACTAGTAGCAATCAAGAGTGCACCATTGACAATTTCTAGCGGAACAACTTTATATTGGAACACAGCCTTTGTCGGTAAAAGTGCCAAAATATCCGACTCGATATCCTTGGCATTAAGCGACACAAAAGAAACCCCAATAACAGGAGCCAAACCTTCCATAAACTCATCTTCACGTAATGTAGTCTGTTTAACAACAGCCTCAGTGATAGTGCATCCTTCAGAACGTACGTACGCCATGATCATAGCCAACTTGCTATCATCAAACAGCTCAGTCTTTTTTAGTATTCGCTCCACATATGTGCTATTTGCCGTTGTCATAAATATCGATCTTATCCAATAACTGTTACGCGTTAAAATTTATTTTGTAAGAATACATAACCTAATGCCTATATTCAACCTAAAAAGAGCAGCTCAAAAGATTATAATAACCCCAGCCAGGCAGCCACAGTAGCACCACAACCAGACATCATACATGCACTCGGCAGCAAAATTACACCAAGACAGTTTACACGTCTCACACCAAACAGTAACGGCAACAGCCCTATCCCCGTGGCAGCCAACACAACCAACCGACCAGCCCCCCCCGTAGCAACAAGGATAACTACCACCAAAACAACCACACATGCCGCAACGGGAATACCACTACCCTTAGATTTATCCGTAAACGTAAAAATAACCTTAGTAAATGGTCGCAACAGCAGACACGCAGTCGCACCAGCAATTGACACTGCAGCTAGAACCATATAGTAATCATGCTTAGCAAACGGAACATAAAACCCGTTGATCACTGTCGTCGCACCACCACTAATCATCGCGACCCCAAGCAGAAACAGCAACATAACACCACCAACTACGCCTGTAACCATCCCTTTCAAAAGCACACCACTACTGTCTGTACTATCCAAACTATACGGCTGCACAGAAGATTCAAACCGACCAATCCGACTCATAATCAAGCTCGGCACCGTAAACAGTCCGATCAATGCCGGCACAAAATTTTGAAATGATGACACAACAGGAAGTGGCGCCGCATAAAACAGTATGAAACCCAAAAATCCAGACAGCAAAAAAGTTATCAATCCTACACCAGTCGACTGCCATGCATCAAAAAGCTTTCCCCAGCCACCTGCTACTATTATTCCGCTCTGCGCCCCTTCTGACATCAACATAAAACATATCATACACCATACTATCCAATGAAAATGCGTACTCAACACCTCAAGAGTAAAGCCCAAGAAATAGCGCAACGGAAATCCAAATATAATCAGTAATATCAAGATCCCAGCAAGTCCACCTAACGCCGACAGCATAAGAGTTTTATAGCCACGCCCCTTGATAAGAGATTGCTCATCGGGTAAAGGAGCCAAAAGCGCACTCTCATCAGCTGCCGACAGTAGTATAGAGGGGATCATGTTAAAAACAGCGTAGCCGACTATAAGCCCGGCAAAAAGAGGCAAGGTGACCCCTTGCACTACCACCCTCTCATCCCCAGCAAAGGAGACGGTAGCTAGACTCAATACGCCAAGCAAAGTATAAAGATGCACTCTAGGCACACAAACAAGTAGAGCTGCAAGCAACACCCCTAAGACCGAAAAAATTATTACTACCACAACATCTAGCATTTCACCCCCAAGCAGCATGACTCTGTCAAAACCACTTTTAGACCACTACGCACCAAACAAGCTCCCATCTATTTAGGCTCTTCAACCATTTTACTTATCTGCCCTGCTACTAACACCTGCAACTTAGGCGCACCATCACCATTCACACTTAGGCGGCCACTTACATTAATAGAGTCTCCTTTGCCCGGCATATTGTCACCATCGACAATTTCGAATGCTACATCATTCCGCGCCAACACCCGCAATAGACCAGTTCCATCATCAACAAGGAGTGAGAGATAACTAATATTGCCGTCGGTTCTCGAAATATATGGGCGACGCACCACTCGCCCAGCAACTCTAGCGGAAGCGTAATTCATCACTGGCCTAATATCGCCAATCTCCAGAGTTTGTACATCACGGCTAAATGTCATTAAGTATAGAAATCCCACACCTGCTACAACCAAGATTAGCGAAAGCAACTTCATTCTACGCTGCATTACGGCAACAGCCGTTACTGCATCACAATAAGGACAACGCGATACTAAACCTACATACCGTCCGCAACTGCGGCACTCCAGTTCCGCTAACTCTTTATTCATCTAGCTCACCTCGCATTTTCCATAGCTTCACTCCCAGCAACGGCAGCAATAAACCAATAGATAACAACCCTAGTGGATTTATCACAAACCATGACACCTTCGCATAACGTGCCAAGTTCCAAAACAGAATCAATATCGATATCCATACAGCTATTAAATTTAAAAAAGGGGACATAGCATGAATTACCCCAAAGCCGTGAGTTCGTTGTTTTGTGAATGGATACAAAATATTGCACCCCATAAACCCCATTTGATCCAGCGCTATATGTAACGCCATTGCCACAAAGATAACTACCGCAGCGGATACACCCCAAAAAAGCGCACCAAGTAAAGATATAAGCAACGCTATGACCACACTATGACTCCATAATCTATGCCACGGTAAAAACTTTACGCATATAGAGTTATCATCATGTGGCTCCAGTAATAAAACAGGTCCATCATGAATATCAATTGATACATTTGTCATATAGTCCAATTTAACGTCACAATTTATTGGACTAATAGCCACTTTATCATCAATACGCTTACACTCTGGGACAGTCCGCATACCTGCACCAACAACATCACCAAACGAGACTGTCACCTCTTGTTTGAAGCCATCAAGTCGCACACTGTATGATTGCCACAAATCAGGACCCTGCCTAATTGTATTGAGCTTTACACCGACAGATCTCCCCGTTTCATATACATGATTGATTGCTGATGCAACAGCGTCAGCAATCATTGTTGCAGCAAGGTTTTTGGGGTCAGGCACAATGTCGACATCATATTTATAAAATAACTTTGTTAATCGATAATCAATGATATCCGGCAACAGCCCGCAGCATCCGCCCAAAATGAAATATAGTGGATTCCCATTTGCACCTGCCTCCACGGCAAACGGAAAACATGAAGTCGCGGCCACACCTGCCGCGAAATGAACAAGACCTTTCACTGCACTCCCTCTCCCTTACCACACACTGCCAACATAACGCTAACCCACTACACACACCATCTGCAGGTTTCTACTTCTTATCTTTCTGCGTTGCAGCCCATAGTGACTGCCTTGCTATCCCCATCATAATCTTTACATCATCAACTGAGAGCGAACCGCGCGATAACAGACGACGTAACCCGAGCATCATATGCTCCGCCTTGTCATCCTTCATAAACCCTATCTCAAATAATGTTTCTTTCCAAATCTCAAACATGCGCTCCCTGAACTCAGATGTCGCTATCTCGCATTTCTCGATCGGCGGCTCATATATATCCGTAGCTACAAATAGCTCATAGCAACAGATAAGTACCGCCTGCGACATATTTATAGATTCATACTCATTGGTTGTTGGTATACGAATCAACTGAGTACAAAGTGCAAGCTCTTCATTGGACAGACCATTATCCTCTCGCCCGAAGACTAGCGCAACCTTTTGATTGTCTGACGCGGTTAATGCAGCAGAAGCCATCTCCCTAGCGCTCTTAACATGTTGTCGATAAAGCCCCAACCTAGCAGTTGTACCTATCACCATTCCACAATCGGCAACCGCAGCGGCAAGGTCAGGATATTCCGTACGTCCTTCTAATATCTCTGTTGCATGACAAGCCATCATACGCGCTTCATTCATATCATTTCTGCGTGGTGCTGCAATTCCCAAATCAGAAAGCCCCATATTTGCCATTGCCCGACATACCGACCCTATATTACCACCATATAATGGACTCACTAAAACTATCCTAATATTATCTAACACGTTAATTTTCCTCACACAAAGTATTATTCAAACAGCAGACTTCTATTTTTTACTCCTGTGTAGTTACCAAAAAACATTCAATAATCAAAGAAAAAACCATTTTTCTTCGTTTGTTACTTGCCGAATGGCTTCTGGTAGCGTAGTTTATCACGCGTATTTTGTGATAAATAAGAAATTAAGGAATAGATAATGAGTAAAAGCTATAATATCGCAGTTTTAGGTGGCGACGGAACAGGACCAGAAGTAACAGTTGAAGCTGTAAAAGTACTAGATGCAGCAGCGGCAAATTTCGGATTTAAACTAAATTATAATGATTTTGATTTTGGTGGAGACCGCTATATCCGTACTGGTGAAGTACTCCCTGATTCAGCATCATCTGAGTTAGAAAAGTTTGACTCCATTCTTCTTGGTGCTATTGGGCATCCTGATGTCAAACCTGGTATCTTAGAAAAGGGTATCCTACTACGCTTACGTTTTGAGTTAGATCAGTACATCAACCTACGCCCAGTTAAACTTTACCCAGGAGTTGAGACTCCTATTAAAGATAAAGGCCCAGCTGAGATTGACTATGTTGTAGTTCGCGAAAACTCTGGCGGCATCTATACTGGATCCGGCGGTATCACAATGAAAGGTACTAAAGAGGAAATCGCAGTTCAAAGCATGGTATACTCTCATTTCCAAGTTGCGCGCTGTTTAAAGTATGCATTCGAATATGCAGAAAAACGTGGCAAAAAGAAAACTCTAGGACTAGTAGGAAAAACAAACGTTCTTACTTACGTATACGATCTATGGGAACGCACCTTTAACGATATGGGCGCTCAAGACTTCCCAGATATCAGAAGAGACTACTACCATGTAGATGCTACCTGCATGTGGATGGTTAAGAATCCTGAATGGTTTGATGTATTAGTAACAGGAAACTTATTTGGTGATATCATCACTGATCTCGGCGCTATGACTCAAGGTGGTATGGGTATTGCCGCTGGCGGAAACATCAACCCTGAAGGCGTAAGCATGTTTGAGCCTATCGGTGGTTCTGCTCCTAAATATACAGGACAGAATGTTATCAATCCATTGGCCGCCATCTGTGCTGGCGCAATGATGCTCGACACTCTTGGCGAATTTGAAGCCGCGAAGAAGATCGAAGCTGCTGTAGCTGATGTAACAGCAAACAAGATGGAAAGCATGAATGCTGGACGGATGGGCTTCTCCACTACTGAAGTTGGTGATCTTGTTGCAGCAAGAGTATAAGTTTAATAATAGTATATATAGTGAATACAAGGCTGTAGCCTAAACCGCTACAGCCTATTTAATAAATAGAGGGTTAGAATGAAGAAATATCGTGTTGGCATTGTAGGTATCGGCGCTGTGGGAACAGAAATGGTGAAAATCCTGAGACAGCGGAACTTCCCTGCTTCAGAAATAATCTTTCTTGCACGTTCAGAACGTGACGAAGAAGTTGCGGGAGAAACCTTTCATGTGGCTAAGGCGTGTCCAGAAGCTTTTGATGGTTTAGACTTTGCATTCTTTGCAGGAACAGAAGGCGCAAAAGGTGCTTCACAACTTTACGGATGGGAAGCTGTCAAACGCGGAGCAATCGTTATTGATAATGGTGATGACTTCCGCATGGATGATCGTGTACCTCTAGTAATTCCTGAAGTAAATCCAGAAGCTCTAGAAAACCATCAAGGATTTATTGCCAACCCTAACTGTAGCACTATCGTAGCACTTATGGCTTTAGGCCCTCTACATCGTGCAGCACGCATTAAACGTCTCGTGGTTTCAACCTACCAGTCAGTATCAGGTACTGGTCGTAATGCCATCGTCGAACTTGAAGAGCAGGTACGTAACTATGTTGAAGGCAAGCCACTAGTAAGTGAAGCTTATCCACACCAGATAGCGTTTAACGTACTACCACAAATTGGCGGACTAAAAGATGAAACACCTGGCTACACTAGCGAAGAAGCTAAAATGCTATTTGAATCGCAAAAGATTCTTGGTGATGATGAAATACGCGTCTCTTCAACATGTGTTAGAGTTCCAGTATTCTACGGCCATGCCGAATCTATCAACATAGAATTCGAACGCCCAGTATCACCTGAAGAAGCTAGAGAAATACTTGCTGCTGCTGATGGTGTAACTGTTGTAGATAATGTAGCAGAAGCAAGCTATCCGCTACCATTAGCCACTGCAGGTACAGATAACGTTCAAGTTGGAAGAATTCGTCCTGACGATAGCACCGACAATGGGCTGGCACTATTTGTTGCTGGTGACAACATTAGAAAAGGCGCAGCCCTAAATGCCATCCAGATTGCCGAAAAGCTTATCGAGATGGGTAAAGTTTAAAGCGTAAAACTAATAAACAATAAAAGCCAGTATCCATAAGGATGCTGGCTTTTTTATGTAGTGCTACACTATTCCCGACGGAAAGAGATTACAGCATAAAATTAAAAACCATTCAACATCGAACGCCCAACTTCGAATTCGATGTTCGATGTTGAATGTTCGATGTTGGACGTTCAGCATAAGAAGAGCATCTTATTTAGATGCGTTTGCCCTGCGTTAATACCCACCCTGATTCATGCCAGGAAGAGATACACTTCCTTCCCACGTCTGTGGCGTATTCCACGGCAGGTCAGACTCCGTATTAGCAGACATACAGCCAGACAGCAGTGCGACAGCACCCATGGCCATAATCATCACAACTGCACGTAAAGCGTTGCTAAAAGATCGATCCATTATATTTATCATTTTGCACTCCAAAAAATAACGCCACTCACATTTACAGTAAGTGGCGTCACTATTAATTTATCTATTTAGATTTAGTAAAAAACAACATCGCCTTTAGCTGCTGGCATCTGCTGCCAATCTGGAAGCATATCGAAGATGCCAAGTTTTTCAGCCTTCTTAACTTGGATAAGCTTAGCCTTTGTGACAAAGAGCTCTTCTGTACCCATACGTTTAATCATTAAGGTAACCTGAGGTATTCCAGCTTCAGGATCCGCTGTTATTTCAGCAAAGAACTTATCACTAAGCTGGACAATCACAAAGTTCCATTCAGAATTAACAGTGATAACTTCACCCTTCTTACCTGGTTCAATCTGACCTGTAAACTCTTTAGAGACGGCATTCGCTGCTGCATCACCTTCACCACCAGCAACAGGAGCTTTATTAATCAACTCTTCATACTTCTTGATATCCTCTTTCAGAGCTGCAATTTGTAAAGTATTTTCCTCGATAGTTTCTTCATGCGTACTAATAGTTCGACGCTGTTCAGCAATAGTATCTTCTAAAGCACGTTTTTCTTCTTCCAGCTCCTCAACTTTCTGCTTTTCGTCACGCAGTTCGCCTTCAAGTCTAACAATATTAGCCTTCAGATCTACAATCTCACTTAATGATGTGCGGTGCGCACGTTTAAGATCATTTAGCTCTGTGATAGTAGCAACCAGCTCTTTACGAATATCTTCTAACTGCTGACGTGTAGCATTAAGACGATCAAGCTGCTCACTTGATTTTCCGAGCAGGTCATCCAACACCGACTGCATAGTTCCTTCACCAGTAGTGATCTTCATTTTCTGAAGATCACGGGCAGGCTTAAGAGTCGCTGGATCAATCTTATAGTAATTCATTAGCAACTGCTTTTTCTTTGAAATCTCCATCACCGCGCCATCCTGTAATTCAAGATCTGCGGAATAAGTATCCCAAAAAGGTGATAGCTGTGGCGCATCTAATTCTTCGCTAGTAACCTCAGATACATCCTTGGCAGGATATCGAGGAGTATTCTCCACTACAGCTGCTTCTTTTTCTATAGTTGAGCCTAACGCAATGATAGTACGCTCAAGTTTGCGAGTACGTCCAATCATAACTTCACGTTTAGCAAAGAGCATACAGGCGAATGTTAATGCGATACTACCTAAAACCAAAAGAATGAAAACCATTACTTTCAACAACTTACTCATACAGATCCCTTTCAATAAATATCAAATAAAACTACATGAACTGAACATATACTGCAACAAAAAACGATAGAGACCAGTTTTTGTCCAGCAACAACAGCAATACTATTCTAATTCAAACTGCCATAGAAACATACGGCATTAATAATTACTAACCATCAGATTGGCTTAAGATAGCTTAAACCGCATAAAACCACAACTAAATTTATTATATAATTATTCGTGCATTAAAGAACGTACAATGCTTTAATCCTCTCTTCTTCAAATGCTAAATACAAATTAACAACTAATTTTATGAATAGTGACAAAAATATTATTGTATCTGTTGTTATCCCCATTATGAATGAGGAAGATAACGTCATCCCTCTCGCTAAAGAGCTCGACTCTGCCTTCAGTAAACAACAGTGGGAATGGGAATGCTTATGGATTGACGATGGCTCAACGGATCAAAGCAATGAACTTCTATCCAGTCTAACAAAAGATTGTCCTCATCATAAGCTAATCACATTCGAAAAGAACGCCGGACAGTCAGCAGCCTTTCATGCCGGTTTTCACGCCGCAAAAGGAGAAATCATTGCTACAATCGATGGTGACCGGCAGAACGATCCTGCCGATATACCGCTAGTTGTAGAAAAAATTATAAGCGAAGACTGGGATATGGTTAATGGTTATCGTGCAACTAGGCAGGATAACTGGATGCGCAAGATGGTTTCTAAAGTTGGCAATGGCGTACGTAACATGGTGACGGGCAAAACTGTTCGAGATGTAGGATGCTCAACTCGTGCATTCAAACGTGAGTGTGTACAGGAGCTTCCTCGCTTTAAAGGCATGCACCGCTTTCTCCCAACCTTTGTCAGCATGATGGGATATAGAATCACAGAAATCCCCGTCAACCATCGACAACGCCCACTAGGAACATCCAAATATACCACCTGGAACAGAATGTGGGTTGGCATAGCTGATGTAACAGGCGTCTTGTGGCTAAGGAAAAGAGCTTTCAACTATCGGACTAAAAAGTGAAAAAGGTTAAAGAAAGCTCGACACTAGATAGGTCTATGCTAATGCGCGATATAGCAAAACCTCTTATCTTTGTCGCCCTAGCTATAGTAGGTATCTGCATCGGACTCTTCACTCCCTTAAAGCACCACCTAAATATAGATTCTATAAGAACCTTTGCTGAGACATTAGGAGTATGGGGTCCTTTAACGTTGCTGATTATAGGAGCCTTGAGCCCTATTCTTTTTTTGCCGCGCTGGCCTGTATGTTTTATTAGCGGAATGCTATATGGGGTATTATGGGGTACCGTAATAGGGAACTGCGCTAGCCTGTTAGGAGCATGGATACACTACATAACCGCAAAGTCTCTTGTTGCCGACAGTTCCCAGAAATTATTGAATAAGCTCAATCTAGATATAAACAGATTACGTGACATGAACTCTTTCTGGGCAATATTCATTCTGCGCGCCGTACCTATCTCAAACTCCGCAGCCACAAACGTCTTGGCAGGCGCACTAAAGATATCAACAAGATCCTACCTACTAGCCTCTTTTCTCGGTATGATTCCGTCCACCATAATGTATGCCGCTTGGGGCAAACTAATGAAAAAACCAAGCCCTGAATTCTATGTTGTGGCCGTTGCTGTTCTTGCCATAATGATTATCGCTACACTCGTCGTTCGCCGATTTATTAGCAGTAATAAAGATAACTCCTAGAGCTCCCTGTAGAACTATCGTCCCCAATGGGCTTGCCTGTCGTGAGCTTGTCGAACCGGTCCCGTTTCATGTCACAGTAGAGATACCTACAGATCAATCGTCCCCCATGGGCTTGCCCCGTTTGAACGAAAGATGTTTGTTGAAACAGCTATTTTCAACAAACCTTATTCACCCACAGCACA
>DAOVUR010000209.1 GCA_030632465.1 bacterium
AAGTCTAAGCTCACCATCAGGCAACCGTTCACTCTTCTGTTCATCAGTAAGCTCTGTATATTCCACAACAGAATTACGACCAGCACGTTCAACAACAACCCCAAGACCTTCGGCAGGATCACGCTTAGCACAAACTTTCACAGATACTTCAGAACCATTAGCATAATGCACACCAAGAAATGCCGGATCAGCAAGCTCTACGAGCGGATTATCCACCTGGAAAAAGAATATCGTATTAAGTCCACGCGCTTCCATATCTTTAATCATGCCGCGAGCATCAAGTGCGGACAATAATCCGCCATGCCCATCGGGACTCATAAATATATGATCCTGACGGTCTAGAATAATCTTTCCTTCGTCAGTTAATGCTGGCCACATCCCTTGCACAAAAAACATTACACGTTCACGATCCAGCCCGAAGTAGTTATTTTCCTCAAAAAATAGACGTGTAGCTGCATCATTCACCTGACTTGTCATAATATAGAACGGTATTTTAGTTTCATACTTATGTTCTAGCGCTACAATTTTATTAGCATGAACAGCAAATAATGAATCATCAGACATAGGGCCTACTAAAAATGAGCCTTTGGGTCCATCAAAACCGAGCCTAGTTCCCTGACCACCGGCAACTAATAAGACGCCAACCTTTTCGTCACGTAAAAGATCTTCGCCCACCCCGGCAGCTTCTGCACGTTCATCATTTTCAAAATCAATCACTGTTGCTGGCTCAAACGACATATCCGCAGTATCTGCATCTTTATTCTTTAACAAATCCTGCATAACTTTAATCGAACCAAAATCAATAGTCTCAATCTGCGCTAACAGATCATTCTGTAATTCAGCTTCTAGTTGATCCCAAAACTGTAATATATGCTCCTGTCCATTATCAGACAGTACTCTTTCTGCTTCAGTATATGTCATCATTTTAAATTACTCTTTAGTTTTTTTAATGTTTCATGTTGTTTGTCAGAAAAATATTCTTGCTGCTTCTCCAACTGCTTAATATCTTGAGCTAACTTAGCTTTGTCGCCCATTTTCTCATGCAACTCCGCTAGATGAAATCTTATATCAGGAAAGCCATTCATCATAACAAGAGCTTTATCCAGCATCTCTTCTGCCTCAGGGTAACGCTTCTGTTTCATCAAGATAACACCTAATGTATCGTACGCACCTCCATATTTGGAACTCCGTTCTATCGCCTCACGCGCAAACTTTTCTGCCTCATCATATTTTTTAAGCGTCTGCAGAACCCATGCTAGATCATTAAGCAGTGCAGGGCTACGCATAACCTCCAAAGCCTTACGCATGGAGTCTTCTGCCAGTAATGGCTCACCTTTCTGGAGCTGTATACTGCCAGTAATAAAGTTCGCTAAATAATTATTTCCATCCAGCAATAACAATCTATGCGCATGTTTCTCGGCTTGATCCATCCGCCCCTGTACCGTATCAAGTTTCAATAGAACATTTAACACTTGTTGATTCTTAGGTGTCCTAGCCAATACCGCCTCAAAATATTCACGTGCTACATCTAGATCATTCTGCATCACTGCCAAATTACCTTCTGCCATAAGAACAACCACACTATTTTCTGGCAACCGTATACGCATACGCTCAATACATCTTTTCAGCTCTTCTGAATCCTTATCCTGCACCAAGAGAGCAACTAGTAGCTGCCAAGCTTTTAGTGGTGGCTTCTCTTTTTCCAGCAACTCATTAACCACAACGCGCGCCTTTGCTTTATTGCCATGCACAGAAAGAATAGATGCCCACTCCAGCGCAACAGCATCATTATCTATACCATTTTTTCGCGCTTGTTTGAGGTAAACTAAAGCTTCTTTCGCATTGCCACGAGAAAGTTCAATACGCACCATCCCCAGTAGTGACTTATTATCTTTCGGATTATCTTTCAATAGATCTTTATAGATTTTCTCACTGGCGTCTGCGTCATCATCAGCCAGATAGATTCCGGCCAACACCTGTTTCATTGCTTTACGATTCTCTTCTGGTGCCAACTCCATTTCTTTTTTCATACCAGCAACCGCTAGACCAGGTTGACCAGATATGGCCCAATTGACCCCCATCTGCGCAAAAGCCTGTGACATTCTCACGTAACCGTAGTATCTGGCCAATGACCACACATGTAACTTCTGGTCCAGCCCTTTAATAGTATCATCCATATCAGTCTTAATCTGCTCGGCTTGATCAGTAGTAAACCCACGATCTACCATCGCAAACTGGTTTAAAAGTGCACTGATATTTTCAGGATCAATCTCTCGCGCCTTTGCATAAGAGTCAAATGCCTCCTGCTCTCTACCATTATCTTCCAGAAATACGCCCAGATTGTTAGCCACCATTCCTAACTGCCTAACAATATAAGCATGTAGCCACGTCATCCCTTCAAAGGTAAGTTTAGCATCTGCAATTGATGGCATAACTTCATCCCAGAACTGCTTATGCCCCTCAACAATCCTATCTATAGCCAGTTGATCGTCATGCTTGGCTCCCAAGAAATATGCACAATTAGGCACAGGCACAAAACCCTCACCCACCCAGAGATCCGGCATTGACTGTACAGCAACATCCGCAGTGATATTAGGATCGGTAGATATCCACTCGTGTAACATTGGCGTCAATCCTAAACGCGCAAGATTCTTAATCCTTATACTATCGAACTGTGCGGCAACATGACGCATATATAGTTCTGACCGCGACTTAGGCATGCTGATTATTTTTATAGGATTCCCGCTGTCATACGCAGCAATAAGTATCTGATTATCGATACTACCATCTGCCAGCAACCACTTCTGACCACCAAGACGATTCACAACCGCTTTCGTATAAGTATCAAGAAATGCAACCTGCTTACTATTTGCTGTCGAATAGTTTAGAAATGGCATAACAAGAACCGCTACCAATGCAAAGAACGCCAAAATCGAACCGAGCACGCTACGAAGCATAATCACTTTTGCATTTTCAGCATGTTTCTCCCATAGTTCAGATGGAAGCAGAAACCAGTAGGCTACCAAATAACCAAAGAGTGTTGCCGAAAGTAGGTATGGCGTAACCAATATCCTGCCATTTGCGAATACTGCACCTTCACCCAACATAGGCCATGGCGATATTGGTGAATTAAAAAGGGTAAGCAGTGCTAGTGCTGTCATAATGATATGTAGAATATAAAAAGATATATCCTTTTCGTCATTCAAACCACGACGCCCAATAATCATGGCAGTCAACCATGGCACTACCGTTAAGAATAGAATAATGAGCCAACCTTCTTTTGGCAAACTATGAGCCAGAAGCGTGTACTGATATTTCAGAACCAACTTAAGCAGATGGAAATAACTAGTATACTCACGTAACAGGTAACCATCCGAGCCAACAAACATCCCTGTTGAAATAAAGTATATACTCAAGCCAGCTATACCCGCTACCGCCAACCAGATATAAGTAAGAACATTTAAATTTCCCATCTTCCATAAACGCAACAAGATTACAATACCCAATACCGGGACCAATAAAATTGCCGTAGCAAACTCTGCACTTATTACTACCAATAGAAAGACAATGAGTGCTGCTAGCCAGCGTTTAGCTTCGCTAAGCCAACCAATAAATAACCTCACACATAACAACATCAAGAGTAGATCAAAAGTTGCAGTATGGGCACGTGTAGATAGCATCCAGAAAGGAATAGAGAACGCCATATATAGTGAGGCAATAATACCGGAGATTCGTGCTGCCATATTGTTCCGCGCTGAATGAGATATATCAGGCGTGATTATGCTCCTAACAACACGCTGCATAATATCATAAATCAACCAGACAACAGCCGCACCAAA
>DAOVUR010000060.1 GCA_030632465.1 bacterium
AGTTTTTGTCATATTTTTACTCTCCCTTTACTTAGTTATTAACAATACATACCGAAACTACAATAAGTATCTATTGTGCATCTTTTCTCAATAAACACAAGCTTTTTTATAGTTCAATATACAAAAAGAATCACACCTCACCGCTACAAAATTATTTACCAATAATATCACGATCCCAGTTCACACAATTACTGCGCAACATGCCCACCGGTATCACATGTTGCATCGGTACCAATTGGCTGATAATCATAAATACCAGACGCAGGACAAGAAGGCTCGCCACCCTTTATAAATGAATCAACTCCATTGACATCAGTCTTGTCCTCTGGAGTCAGCACTTCGCCATCCCTTTTCCCTACCGTTAAAGCCCACTGCTCTTTAGCTGAGTTGATTTGACGCAGATTACTAATACATACATTTGTCTGAGATTTCGTACGCGCAGTCAGGAAGGCAGGAATAGCAATAGCTGCCAATAAACCAATAATGGCAACCACCAACATTATCTCTAAAAGCGTAAAGCCTTGTTTACTCTCATCATATATCATTAACATATCCTCTTAAAAGAGAGATATATCTAGCATATATAGTGCCAAACACCAAACTAGAATCGATTCAGCAGATGAAAAAGTGTGTAAAACAACCATTTTAAAGCAATAAATATACCTATATAACAGCTATAGCATACTTATTTGAATAGAATATCGTAATTTCAGGCCGAGAAACACCTATTATCCGCTATTTCGCATAAACGATAATTATTTTATGTGAAACCACCAGTAAATAGGTGAATTTCGCAATAACGATAACGAACCGAGGGGGCGAGCACCACCTTATCCTAGAGCTTGCTCAACCATTTTTCCACGCCAAAGCACCTGTTGGACATGACTGAACAGATTCAGCAGCAGCCATCTTTAAACCATCAGACAGCATATCACCAAACGGCACACCGACAAAAAGATCATACCCACGGCCAGAAAACTCCAGCCCCACAGCATCGCTACACTTCTCTGTTATAGCAATACAGATGCCACACTTTATACATTTACCCTGTTCGAAAATGACTGAATCATGTTCATCACACTTAGCAAACTGGCCACGTTCCACTCCTTTAAAAGCAACCTGTTTAGCGTCATACTCATCTGCATAATCACGTAACTTACACTGCTCAAGCTTACGGCAGTCGCAATGCAAACAGCGCAAAGATTCAGGCACAGCCTCTTCCGCAACAAACCCCTTAGCAGTATTTTCTTTAGCTTCAATACGCCCAACCTGTGATGCCTCACGCAAAAAGATATCTTTATCGCCAGGCAATAACTTGCCAAAGTGAGAATTAAACTTTCTCCGCACATGCGCCGGAAGAGGAGGCACCGCAGCACCGGTGTCAGAAAGATCGATACCAGCAAAATATAGCACTAACAAGCGAATGGACACAGCTTGATCTATCCGACCGCGCCGGCAGACTCTTTCGCATGGTGCATCACAATTAATGCATAGAGCCGCATAACTGGTTACTTGCTCTTTTATTGCTGCCACATCCCCCACCAAAAGCCCCTTTTGTAGATCTCGTATTATTTGCGGAATATTTAGACCTGCCGGACATACCGACGTGCACGGAGCCTCACAATCTCCTACATGCTCGCTCAACAAAAGTTCCAAACCTTCACGCCGCATATTTCTAATCTCATCTGTATCAGTTTCAACAACCATCCCACTAACAGCCTTCGTGGAACATGCTGGCACAAATTCACCAGAAGCCACATTCTTGACCATGCAAATCATACATGAATTGATATGCCCAAGCCCTTCCTTATAACACATATTCGGAATATCTATACCCATACGTGCGGCCACCTGCAGAATTGTTTCATCGGCAAGCAGGCTAACTGTTCTATTATTAATCGTTATATCCACAACTTCAATTCCCACTATTTATTTTAACTGCCTCAGCAGGGCAGACCTGCCTACAAGTATCACAGCGAGTACACTCTTCATCTCTTATCTCATGCCGCTCATACGGTATAGATGTAATAGCATCAACAGGGCATCCTTGCGCACATTTTGTACAGCCAATACAGTCTGTAGTTATGTAGTAACGTATCAACTCTTTACATTTCTTCGCAGGGCAGCTCCCCGCAATATGCGCTTCATACTCATCCCTAAAATAACGTATAGTAGTTAACACAGGATTAGGCGCGGTTTTGCCCAACCCACATAGACTCCCCACCTGTATCATCTTCGCAAGATTCTCAAGTTTTTCAATATCGCCCTGCTTACCTGCACCGGAGCAGAGCCGTTCCATAATCTCAAGCATACGCTTTGTGCCAATTCGACAGTAAGTGCACTTGCCACAAGACTCAGCTTGTGTAAACTTCAGAAAATATCTAGCAATATCAACCATGCAATCATCTTCGTCCAACACAACAAGACCACCCGACCCCATGATGACACCAGTAGAGACCAACTGATCATAATCGATTCGCACATCAGACAACTCAGCCGGTATACATCCTCCTGACGGACCGCCAATCAGAACAGCCTTAAACTTCTTGTCATCTATAATCCCGCCGCCAATCTGTTCCACAATCTCACGAACAGTAATACCCATAGGAACCTCTATCAGGCCGCCATGCTTAATTTTGCCTGCCAACGCAAAAGTCTTTGTTCCCCTACTTTGATCCATACCCATTGCCGCGAAGTCAGTAGCACCATGCCTAACAATCCACGGTAACAATGTATAAGTTTCAACATTATTAACTAAAGTCGGCATACCCCACAAACCTTCCTGCGCAGGATAAGGCGGTCTAAAAGATGGCACACCACGCTTCCCCTCTATCGCAGCAATCAGTGCCGTCTCTTCTCCGCAGACAAAAGCACCCGCACCTTCGATAACCTCCAACATTAAGCGCTTACCGGAATCAAATATATTTCCACCTAGCAATTTTCGTTCTTCACAGATAGCAATTGCTTGCTTAATCCTAAGTGCCGCCAACGGATATTCTGAACGAATATAGATAAAGCCATGATCAGCACCCACAGCATGAGCAGCGATAATCATTCCCTCAAGCAACCTAAATGGAAAAGACTCCAGAAGCATCCTATCCATGAACGCACCAGGATCCCCCTCGTCACCATTGCAGATAATATACTTCTTATCACCTTGTGTAGCTTGCACATATCGCCACTTCTCACCAGTCGAAAATCCAGCACCACCACGTCCGCGCAACCCGCTGCTAATAACATCATCAATCAACTCTGTCGCAGATAACTCAGCAGTAACCTTTTTTGCAGCAGTAAATCCATCACGTTCAATATATTCATCAACATCAAGAGGATCAAGCTGACCACAATGCTCAGTAGCAATGTGATGCTGTTTATTAAAAAAGTCTGCATCAGCACCCTGCCGGACATCTATTTCATAACGAGTAATCGGCGCCCTATCTATATCAGTAAGCAACCTGCCAAGTAGACCATCTATGTTCGCCTTAACTCTGGCAGGCAGAGTTGACTGCCTGAAATGACGATTTAGAATTGAGGCAACAGCATTCTCAGTAACTTTACCATACCGAAAAGAGAGACCATCAGTCATCACAATCTCAATCAGTGGTGCCTGATACGAAACTCCAGTACATCCAACATTCTTTACAACAACCGGCAGTTTCATAATAGCAATCTGCTTCTCAAACTCACGATATATCTTAAGAATACCGCCCGCAGAACAGCTAGAACAGAGGCACATCCTAACCTCAGCCACTATTGCCACTCCAGTATCTACTGCTGATCTATCAACGATAGCAGTCTGCGCGCGCAGAAAATCTGTTATCAATTCAGACGTTTTTGACGGCTCAACAAACCCATATATAATATCATCAATCTGAACAGCAGGAGCCAACATACAGCAACCAAGACATGCAACCTCATCAACCGTAAAGAGATAGTCATCATCAGTATCCTCATCAGCTGCAATATTGAGATCCCGTTTAAAAGCATCAATAATATTTTGCGCCCCACGCACATGACAGGCAGTGCCCGTACACACCTTAATAGAATGCTTACCAGCCGGCTTAGTTCGGAACTCAGAATAGAAAGAAGCTATACCAGTAATTGCAGCAGGCGTAATAGCAGATATTTTACACACATGCCGCAAAGCCTCTTCTGACAAATAGTTAAACTTACCCTGTATCGCATGCAGAATCGGTACCACATATCTAGACTCAGTACCAATACCCGCAACAATAGCGCCAACCTCTTCCGTCAGGGTCAGACCTTGACTATTGACTATAGTTTTAATATCCGTATCCTCAAACGCTATTCTCCATGGTCTTGGCATGCAACAACATTATCATCACTCGTAATAAAGTCAATAGTCAAGGCCTGACTCTGACGAGATAAAAACTAACCCTTGTCTACTATTACCTTTTTTGGCAATATATGAATCACTTTTGAAAAAGTACTTTATAACAATATTGGAAAGAACATTATGGCTGATTTAAAAACTACTTATATGGGATTGTCCCTGAAAAACCCACTTATCGTCGGAAGCTCACCATTAACAGCAACAGCTGATCAATGCAAGAAACTGGAAGATGACGGCGCAGGTGCCGTAGTACTTAAGTCTATCTTTGAAGAACAGATCAGAACCGAAGTCTCTTCTACTTACGATACACTTGATGGCAATATGCACCCAGAAGCGTACGAATACCTGCAGGCCGATATGCCAATGCGAATCGGACCAGCCAGCTATCTTGACAAAATCACGGAAACAAAAAATGCGCTCTCTATTCCTGTTATCGCAAGTATCAACTGCACTACTCCAGATAAGTGGGTGAACTTTGCAGATAAAATCGCTGCCGCCGGTGCTGATGCCATTGAACTAAATGTTTATGACATACCATCATCTCCTGATGTTTCAGGCACAATTATTGAAGAGAGACATCTAGATCTTGTGCGCGCTGTATCCGCAACTGTAACGATTCCTATATCTGTGAAACTTGGTTCTTTCTACTCATCAATCCCAGCCTTCACAAAAGCACTAGACCAAGAAGATATCCAAGCAATTGTTATGTTTAATCGCTTCTTCCAGCCAGATATTGATATTGAAGATATCTCCATTAGCCCATCCACAAACCTATCACGGCCAGAAGATCTACGAACACCTTTACGCTGGGTAGCTATTACGAGCGATGAAGTAGAGTGTGATGTATGTCTGACTGGCGGAGTGCATGATGCCGAGGGCGCAATTAAATCAATCCTAGCTGGCGCCAATGCATTCCAGATATGCTCAGTGCTATACTCGCAAGAGCAAGACCCAATCAGCAAAATCCTTACAGGAATGTCTGACTGGATGGATAATCATAATTACGAAACTATTCAGGACTTCCATGCACTGCTTAGTAACAAACACCTCAACACAAAAGATGGGTTCGAGCGTGCTCAATATATGAAAGCTCTAATATAAGAATCGCGAGAATCATATATCTTTAGTTAATTCACGGAATAGATGAGAAGCTGTAAATGATCAAGATAAGAGTTGAAGTATGGCCCTTTGTAGGGTTTGCTGTTTTAGGATTTGTTATCGTCATGATGCTTCTAAAGCTCCTTGGTGTCAAACTAGGGGCTTCCCTACCAGTGCCTCTTATTATAACCACTATCCTATCACTATATTTCCTCTATTTCTTCAGAGACCCCGAACGCACAATCCCGATAGAGGAAAACGTAATCGTCTCCGGTGCTGACGGCACAATATCAACTATTCAAGACTTTAGCGCTGAAGATTTTGCTACTATCGCCCAGAAAACTGGCCTCGCACCCAATGAACTCGGGGCACTAAGTAGCAACGAAGTAACGCGCATAAGCATATATCTCAGCCTCTTCTCCGTACATGTTAATCGTGCGCCCATTGCGGGGCAATCATCATTTCTGGGGTACTTTCCTGGTAAACACTACTTAACCTTACGCGAAAAATCATCCGAACACAACCAACACAACTCCATACTAATAGAAAACGAATCTACATGCTGCCTTGTTAACCAGATCGTAGGGCCAATATGCCGCCGCGTTGTATACTGGCCAGACCACGACAAACACGTCACCCTGGCTCGTGGTGAAAGATTCGGCATGATGAAATTCGGATCTCGCTTAGATATATATTTCCCTAAAGATGACATAGAGGTCATCGCAACAGAAAACCAAAAAGTCACCGCCGGCGAGACAGTAATCGCCAAGTTGAAAATATAAGGAATAGCTACAATGAATAGCCCGGACGAGAAGAAGAAACATACCTTAACAATATTTAATTGGCGACAAGCAATTCCCTCATTCATAACACTACTCGCCATGCTTGCCGGCTTTCTAAGTATCCTCGTAACAATCGAAGGGATGATCAATCAGGCCCCTCACCTCTTTAGACTTGCCGCACAGCTAATAATGTTATCCATGATTCTTGATGGACTTGACGGCAACGTTGCAAGACGCCTACATGGCGAAAGCGATTTTGGTGCTGAACTAGACACATACGTTGATATGACAGCTTTCGGTATTGCACCCGCAATTCTGATATTTGCAGTTAGCATGCAGACACAAGAACCGCTCTTGAGAATTTTACTACCATCAGCTGTTGCACTGTCCGGTGTAGTAAGGCTCGCGCGATTCAAGGCAGAAGACCCACTTAGAGGACAAGGCGGATATGGCGGACTGCCAATAACTGCGAATGCTGGTTGGGTCGCACTCTTTGTCTTTATAACCCAAACCCCACCACTCGATAAATTCTCCCTTGATACCGGTTATGTCTCAGCATTATTCCTAATAGGTATAGCAGTATTTGTGATACTGCAAGTAAGTACTCTCCGCTACCCCAAGCCGACAAAAAAGATGATACTATTTATTCCATGCGTAGTTATCGTATTACTATTCGTATTTTTGGGCAAGAATATGGAAAAACCGGCAATGTATATAGCCATTCTCATGCTAATTATGGGCGTGGGATATGTCGCCTTGGGACCACTATTTGTAAAAACTATCAACAACCGTAATCCACTCACAAAAGAGATCGAAAATGACAAATCTGAATAACATAGTTAATGATATAGAGCAGTACCTCAAACATCAGATCGAAGAGGGCGAGACAAACACCGAAATAAGTCAGGATATAATGGAAAAGCTATCGAACAAAACAATACCAAAAACTACAACCACAGTTTCAGACAGCACGCCAGCAACACCAACCGCACCCGCTAAACCAGCCCCAACTCCTACTAAAACAGCTAAACCAGCAACAGCAGTAAAAGTAAATGCTACAGGCTGCGCTGATATGGACGCAATAACCTTAAAGATCAGCAGTTGCACACAATGTTCACTAGCCAAGACACGCACCAACACAGTGCCAGGACAAGGCAGCAACAGCCCAGAAATAATGTTTATCGGCGAAGCACCTGGCGCAAAAGAAGATGAGCAGGGACGCCCTTTTGTAGGTCGCTCCGGAAACTTCCTTGAAAAAATGATCGTAGCCATGGGTTACAGTAGAGAAACCGTCTTTATCGGTAACATCCTGAAATGCCGCCCGCCAGATAATCGTAAACCAACCCAAGAAGAGATAGATATCTGTATCCCATATCTCAAACAGCAGATCGCAGTACTAAAGCCTAAAGTCATAATCGCCCTAGGCGCAACCTCCGTAAAAGGACTACTAGGCAAGACACCAGCTATCTCTAAACTAAGAGGCGAATGGCAAAAATTCGAAGGCATCCCACTTATGCCGACCTTTCATCCAGCATATATATTGCGCAATCAATCGAAAAAAGGCGAACTATGGGCTGATCTCAAGAAAGTACTCACATTCTTAGGCAAAACCCCTCCACCCATAAAAAAGCAATAGTTGCCCACTCTTCTTGACATAAGTGCCTATTTCCAATATTGTTACTAATTGAAGCTGGAAAAGTTATATTTATTTTAGGAGATTGTTATTGTGCAATTACGCATCTGTAGATTTTTATTACTAATAGCCATAGTGGCTACTACTCATACAGTTATAGCCGGATCTATGCCGACTGAGTTTGTAACCTTACATAAGATTTATACTGCTCAAATCGCTAAACTCAGAACTAATCGCAATAATGATTTAGACGATATCGCACCAGACTATCTTGATGACCTAAAAAGATTAGAAACTCACTACCAAGCATCAGGTGAACTTGAACCATTAATTGTCGTCCGACAAGAATATACGCGCTTTAATAGCAACAAAAATATTGATGAAGTTATCACCGCCACATCACCGGCAGGTCTAACCAAGCTACAAGACAACCTGCTAGTAACACAGAAAAGTATAAAACTTAAATGCGCCGACTCTATTCTTGAACTAGGTGAAAACTACAAAAAACGTCTCAACGGACTCAAAAAGAGCTTAACCAAACAGGGCAAAATTGAAGATGCACTTAAAATAATGAGTGAGATAGACAATATTGACTCATACCCTGAGATGCTGACTGCTCATGCTCAATCAGACTCTGGCGGAACCCTAGATATCGCTAGACCTAAATACACAAAAAGCCCATCACGCACGGAACCATCCACTGACACAAAGAGCACTACACCAACAAGAACAAGAAAACTTACCAAAGAATCACTTGCCGACTACTTTCATGCCGAGATCACTCGTTGGAACTCTGCAACACATGAAATAACATGCAACTACAGCTTCACAGATGAAAACCAGCTACAAGCGTGGAGCAATGCATCATTCGATAAACTGCGTCACCGTCTTCTCTGCGACAAAGTAGAATCATGGCTCACTCCAACATTCTCTTCTGTCAGAAAAATAGAATTTGATGCACACTACTTTTCAGGTGACGGTCCAATCCGCGTCATGCTAGGTAAAAGCCTGTTTGCTGATCTTGAACCAACCGCCAACGGAAAAGCCGTTCTTCATCAAGGCAATGCATCATACCCCATCGAGAAATCATTTGGTGGCGCAGAACCATACGTCTGTTACCATAACGAACTCAACATTGACGGCTGGGATATACAGTGGACAGTAGGCAAACGAACACTACCAAAGAAAAAACTTCTAAAGCCGATATCTAAACCTATAAAAATTGGACTAGGCTCACCGGAATCTAAAGTTATGTACAGCAACATAACCATCACTGGCGTATTAAGCCCATCCACCATAAAAGCAATCCAAGGCCGATAACCAAACACACACCTACCGCCTAAAAAAATAGCCCAAGCTTCTCGCAAGGAAACTTGGGCTTATTTGATCTACTCTCCAAAGCCATAGTTTTCAATTACAAAATCTAGATCTTTATCGCCACGACCACTAAGATTAACCAA
>DAOVUR010000218.1 GCA_030632465.1 bacterium
CATAAATGATCCTAAACTAATTATTTTAGATGAGCCAACCTCAGGACTTGATCCTATTGGCTGTCGCCAAGTAAAAGACCTAATCATAACTCTGGCAAAGCGCGGCAAGACAATTCTACTATCATCCCACCTCCTAGCCGATGTAGAAGATGTCTGCGACAAGGTCACAATCCTATTTAACGGCAGTATACGTGCCAGCGGTAGCACTTCTGAGCTTCTAGAGAAGCGTGACAGTATGCGGCTAACCATGCCAACGCTATCACCAGACAAACTGAAGAAAGTGTTAAAGGTTATCCGCAAAGAGATCGGAAACGAACCAGAAATAGATCATCCTTCCCTAAATCTAGAACAGTTCTTCTTACAAGTAGTAACAGCAGCCAATGAGAGTGAAGCTCAAAGCATGTCTGGTGCTGCATCAAATATTAAAGTAGCAGAATACCTGAGAAATGAATAATGAGTAGCTTTTCGATTAGAAAAATAATCTCTATTGCCACACTGACGGTTAAACAAGCAGTGCGCTCCCGCCTACTGCCAGCTCTGGCCGTAGCGCTCCCCGCAATAGCAGTGCTCATAATTTTAACCATCAAAGGTGACGGCACCACTGCAGGACAGATCAGTATTGCGATCAAATACTCCTTCGCTATTATACTGATGCTACTAGCTGTTTCTACACTCTGGTCAGGCTGCGCATCAATTTCCCGAGAGATAGAAGACAAACAGATACGCCTAATTGCAGTAAAACCAACACATAAACATGAAATATGGTTCGGCCGCTGGATCGGCTGGATAGCAATTAACGCCATACTACTCACTATATGCGGAATAACCATCACTACCGCCGTACATTATAAACTCAACAGCCAGAACCTATCAGCCGCCACCAAAACAACAGTACAAAACAGCATTCTTGTTGGACGCCACCGTATACTCCCTCAACCAGATAAAATTTCTAACGAAAAAATACAACCTTTAATAAAAAAACTTAAAAACTCCGGCGAGATAGCGGCAGACGCCTCGGATGATGATGCGTGCAACCTTATTCATAAGAGAGTAATAGCAGCACGATCTGTTGTTGCACCAAGCGCAAAGAAAACATGGTTCATGTCCATGCCAAAAACTATCGCTACCGGCAAACAAGTATCACTAAAGATAAAAATACTCTCCCCCTCGCGCACCGAGCGCACTGCATCAGGTGAATTAACCATTGCAACAGAAGATAATCCCACCCTTAACATCTTTGAAACTAGAATAGAGAACAAACATGATGGCACCCAGCTTATCAATATACCATCTGGCGTACTGCAAGGTGGAGAAAACATACTTATAACATTCCAAAATGACTCATCAGATAACTCACACACACTAATCTTTCCACCTAACAAATCATTAGAAATACTAATCAGCGCCACCAGCTTTACCAATAACTTAATACGCGCCATGCTGATCGCTCTCTCTTTTCTATCCCTACTCTCAGCACTAGGCCTCACCACCAGTTCGATCTTCTCATTTCCCGTTGCAACCTTTATAGCTGTCGCCATCATCATGGCTGCGATTACCAGTAACTACTTCGTCTTCGCATCTGACCCCGCAAACGCAGTTGAGCATCATCACCATGGGCATGAGCATGAGCCACCCGCCGAACCAGGGATAGTAATAAAGAGCGGCGAGTTCCTCTTAAACAAACTTCAATTTGTTTTTTCGCCAATCAAACAAGGTGATATACTACAAGATCTATCAAGTGGAATCCTAATAAGTTGGCACGATACAATACGCGCCATCATAATGATACTACTGGTTTACTCCGGCATACTCGGTATGCTCGGTAGCTATATCCTATCTAAACGTGAACTAGCAGCACTTAATTAATTGTATCGTTGGCCGTCTCGGCCAATAGTAAGAAAAGGCAAATGAATTGAAGAAAAAAGGCATAACAGTTAAAAACAGACTATGGATATCACCAGCACTGATTATTCTCAGCTTGGTCATACTATTTATTGCTGGAAACATCAGCACTAACCTCTCTGAGATGCGAGAAGAGTACGATCTTACAGCAACCACATATATTGAGAATGCACCACCTTTAGTGGCGTTTACAACCGTAGCACTTGGTGGATTCCGTGGAATTCTAGCCGACATTCTATGGCTACGTGTCTCCTATCTGCAAGATAGCGGCAACTACTTAGAAGTGGCACAGCTATCAGACTGGATATCAAAGCTAGAACCACGCTGCACCGAAATATGGTCATTCCACGCCTGGAACATGGCATACAACATTAGCGTTATGATGCCAGATTACGAAGATCGCTGGCGCTGGGTCAATAACGGCATAGAGCTACTACGCAATAAAGGACTGCTATATAATGCTGGTGCACCAAAGATATATATTGAATTAGGCTGGATCTTTCAAAGCAAGATTGCCGCCAATATTGATGATGCAAACAAACTCTACAAAAAGAAGCTGTATGATGAAATGACTACTCTTCTAGGTAGCGGATATCCAGATTACGCTACACTCACAAACGATCCAGCAACCATCAAAGAGATGACCGAACATTACAAGCTCATCCCTAAAATCATGCAAGAAGTTGACACCAAATATGGCCCGCTAGATTGGCGTTGCCCATTAACACACTCAACCTACTGGGGATATAGAGCAAAACAGAGTGCACCAAAAGAAAAATTACTCATTGGTGATAGAATGATTTTTCAGTCACTTGCCCAGACTTTCCTGCGTGGCAACTTGGCCTGCCATACCGACAAAGATACAAAAGAATATGCCCCTAATATAATATTACTCAACAAAACAATTTCCGCCTACCAAGAAGCAATAAAAACCCATAACGAAAAGACCGTCGTAACCGCCTACTACAACTTCATGTACGCCGCAATCAACACCCTAGTCAAGCACGACATGATTGACATAGCCAAAGCAACCTACGCACAATGGCAACAGAGCGCACTTCCAGATATGCCAATCACGCCACTTGATACGCTGTTGTAGGACGTACACGGACGAAACGGACGAGCACGGACAAAGGCCTGGACTACGGTTCCGCCTCGCCTATTAAAATGCAAGCGTATGCCTGATATTTTGTGTAGCGTTGGCTCTCAGAGCCAATTCTTCCCACAGGGAAGCTCGCCGCTTAGGCGAGTTCACTTTTTCACCGAGCAGCAATCCTGTAAATCCCGTCAAAACACTTTTCGATTTCGGAGCGGCAGAGTAGAAACCATTGACATCAGTCACCGCAAATATTAGTTTAGCAAACAGAACAAAAGAAAATCCCTAACAACTTATTAGGAGCAAAAGGAGCAATAATGTCAAAAATAGAAATAATACATAACCCCAGTTGTTCTAAGAGTCGGGCAGCACTTGAACTACTCAACAGTAAGGAACTAGCCTTGGAAGTTACGGAGTATCTTAAAACTCCATTATCAGCAGACAAACTTGAGCAAATCGCATCTAAACTTGGGCTTAAGCCATCACAATTCGTACGCAAGGGTGAGTACGCAAAACTCGGTATAGGGATGGCTGAAACAGAAAAAGATGTAATCAAGCAGATGGTTGAGTACCCCATATTGATTGAACGTCCTATTGTGATACATGGCGATAATGCTAGAATTGGTCGCCCTACAGAGTCAATCCTTGAAATTATTTAGAACTGCCCTCCATTTCAAGAAGGCTAAGTCATCACACATAAACTAAATTTGATTT
Source organism: bacterium (assembly GCA_030632465.1). Lineage (GTDB taxonomy): Bacteria > Verrucomicrobiota > Kiritimatiellia > UBA8416 > CAMZLY01 > CAMZLY01. Next base: position 3,713 of record DAOVUR010000218.1, read on the forward strand.
CCTTGTATATTAACTACGTTAGCTACATACTGCTC
>DAOVUR010000098.1 GCA_030632465.1 bacterium
AGAAGTCTGGCGCCAAGAAGACCGCGATCGATATTTCTGACATTAAAATTCCTGCAGGGGCAGCAGGTACGATATTCCGGCAGACGCTGGAGAATGATCTTAAGTTATCCGGTTGGTTTACTATTGCACCTAAAGGGCGTTCTATTATTGTGGTTCGAGGTTCGTTTTCGCAGAGTGGGAGTGGGGTATCATGTAGTGGTGAGGTTATCAATACTGCATCTTCTCAGTTGCTGTTACGAAGATCGTTTAGGGCTGATAGAAGGCATATTAGACAGCTGGCCCATAATCTATCAGATGCAATTGTAATGGCGGTAAAGAAAGTTCCGGGCATTGCCTCAACCAGAATTGCTATGGTTGGAGCGCATGGAGTCAAAAAAGATATCTATTTATGCGATGCTGATGGTAAGAATCTGACTAGGATTACAGCGCAAGGTGCAATCTGTATGTCTCCTAACTGGTGGCCAGATGCAAAGAGTATTGCATATACATCATTCCATAAAGGTTTCCCTGATCTGTATAGACTGAACTTAATCAATAATAGATGGAGCAAGATATCTAGTTTTTCCGGCATTAACACGGGGGGGGCAATCTCTCCTGATGGCACAAAATTAGCATTGGCTTTGTCTAAAGATGGTAATCCTGAGCTCTATGTTATGGATATACGTAGTAAACGACTTACTAGATTGACCAAAACTTTACATTCGGCAGAGGCAAGCCCTTCGTGGTCTCCTGATGGCTCGAAGATCGTATATGTGTCCGATACTTCCGGCTCTCCGCAGCTCTATGTTCTTGGTAGTAGAGGTGGTCGAGCAAAGAGGATTACTTTTAGAGGTAAAGAGAATGTGTCACCTGATTGGGGTAATGATGGACGTATTGTGTATAGTAGCAGGCGTAGTGGACGATACCATATATGTGTATATGATCCATCTGATAAGCAGTCTGTGCAGTTGACTAAAGAGTATGTTGACCATGAGTCGCCATCGTGGGCGCCTGATAGTAGGCATATTGTATGTGTTAAAACGGTTAATTATAATGCGAATTTGTATATACTTGACACCATGGGTGATTCTCCCGTACGGTTAACCAGCATGAGTGGTGATTGGTATGCGCCTTCTTGGTCACCGAGATAAGGGGCGAGAGACCATTAATGATTAAGATTTACAGTGGGATTTAGGTATTAGTATTATTAAATTATAAAGGAGATGGGTGTGAATAAATATTTCAAATTGAGTTTGATGGTTGGGCTTTGTGCGGTAATTTCTTGTGGTACAGGTTGCCGTGGTGGGCGTGTTGATATAGCTGATTTTGATGATGGTACTTTTGATCCAGAAGCTTATGGGTCAGGTACATATGCGCTACCTGGCGGTAGAATTGAAGATGGTGAACGTGTAAATGATGTTTCATTTGAGAATGTTATGTTTAATTATGATAGTTTCCAGATTGCTAATTCTGAGATAGCTAAGATTGAACAGGTTGCTGATTATCTGAGCAAGAACAGGGCTATACGTCTCGTGCTTGAAGGAAATTGTGATGAGCGTGGTAGCCGTGAATATAACATTTCTCTTGGTGAGTATCGTGCATTAGCTGTACGTGCACATATTATTGGGCTCGGCATAAATGGCGATAGAATGCAGACACGTAGCTATGGAGAAGAAAATCCAGCAGATGCAGGTCATAGCGAATCAGCATGGCGTGCTAATCGTCGTGTAGAGTTTGCTCTATATAAATAAGTAGATTTATAGGGTATTTCAGCAGCGCTCCCTGAGCGGAGCCGAAGGGCGGCCTCTGGTATATAAAGTTGCATGGGGCGTCTTGGCTTCTCTCCATGCACTATTCCCCATATAGAAATGATTGATATGATTCAGGAAAATGTTGAGTTTAATGGATGGCAGAATTGTGTGCGTCTGGCTAACGATGAAGTAGAGCTGATTGTTACCACGGATATTGGGCCACGTATAAGTCGGTTTGGCTATATTGGTGAACGCAACATGTTTGCTGAGTTTGCCGGACAGCAGGGGACTCAAGGTGAAGATAAATGGCTTATTCGTGGTGGACACAGATTCTGGATTGCCCCTGAAATCAAACCTGATACTTATGAATTGGATAACGTGGCGGTAGAGTCTCGGTCAATTGACGGAGGTGTAAAAACTATTCAGCCTGCCGGTTCTGTATTAGGAATCAGCAAGAGTATGGATATTACTCTCTCGCCTGATTCTAATACCATGAATATAATTCATACGCTGGTTAATGAAAGTGATCAGGTTCGTGAAGTTGCACCATGGTCAGTTTCTGTTATGGCGCCTGACGGAATGGCAGTGATACCGTTACCAAAACATATTGCTCATCCTGAAAGAATTTTGCCGAACCAAAAATGGGCTTTGTGGGGATATACAGATTTTACTGATTCACGTTGGAGCTTTGGTTCGAAATATATATTTTTCAGACAGGATCCAACTAAAGGAGCAAATAAATTAGGCATTGCGCATCGTGAAGGATGGGTGGTCTATCTGCTGGATGAGTTTATGTTTGTTAAACATTTCGAGTGGCAGGATGACTGCACATACCCTGATGATGGGGTTAATTTCGAGACGTTCTCTAATGAAGATATGCTGGAATTGGAATCACTTGGTCCACTGGTCAGTCTCGGTGCTGGTCAGTCAACTTCTCTATCTGAACAATGGTCGCTGTTCCGAGGTATACCGCATTGCGAAACAGAAGCTGATATTGATAAGTATATTTTGCCACTGTTAGGTTAAAATAAATCTTTAGAGATGTGTACAAAATTAAAAAAATTGATACCTTCGTGGCTCGCAGCGCGGAGTATCATTTTCCTGCTTCCAAGTTTCAGTTATTCACTACAAGTGCTGGCAAGCTTGCGGCGGCAATGGCTTGACCATGTCGCTTCAGCTGTTCATCTGGTGTAGAGATTGATATCTGTTTTGCTAGTTCTGGGAATTCAGCCTTTAGCACTTCTTCAGTTTTATCAATTATGATCTGTCCACCTTCGCCAGATGTTACACGACCTAGTAGAAGTAGATTCTCTATTTCATAGAATTCAGCAAAGTACGCAATAGTGTAGCCGAAGCATATGCCGACAGTTTCGTAGATTTTGCGTGCGCGCTCATCATTATTGAACATCAGTTTTTGAATTTCCACTAACTGTTCAGGAAAAGACATATCAGCAGGTAGTTCTATGCCAGCTCCTGGAGCTAGGCGGGCTATACCTTGTTGACAGAAGTATTGGACTGAACAGCCAACATCGCCAGACCACTCATCTGCAGGTGCATCATCACGATAGTTTATTGGCACAAATGCAAGTTCATTTAGCCAAGTGGTGATATGGCCGCTTTCGTTGCAGTATCCAGCGGCAACACTTGTGCCCATGGATATACCTAGTACTTTGTTTTCTTTTAAAGACATTGATCCCGCTAGGGCTGTTACTTCTCCATCATTGGCTACTTCAAAAGGAATGTTTCCCCATTCTTCTTTTAGTTTATGAAAGATGCCGCGAACATGTTTCGCAAAATCATCTTCGGCAACACCACGAAAGAGTGAGGCTACACGTACTTCGTTGTTCACGTAACATCCGGCAGCACTTCCGCCAATTGCATCGACACGTGGTAGTTTAGCGGCAGCTCTTTTAAGCGTGTCTTGTATGCCCTTGTAATGATACTCAGGATCTGTTTCAAAGTATGGGTTCCACTCTATCTCTTCGGAGAATATAACTTCACCATCAATTACAGCAGCAGCCTTGCGATCACTACCGCCGAGATCAAACCCGATACGGCATCCGTCAAGATTGCGACCAAGAGAGACATTCTCTTCGTGTGGTTCAGGCATATCTGCGAGTGTGCATTTTTCAACTGTCATCGGAGTGAGAAACATCTTCTCGCCCATGAATTTGTAGTCAAACGCTCGTTCACCTGTAGGACTATAGGCCGTTGCGAGATATTCAGCAATTGCATCATTGCCGCCGATAGTTATTTTCGAGCCACCTTTTTGCCATAGCAGAAACTTTACCAAACGTTCGATATACTTATTGTTGAGTGCGATATTATCACCTACATGTGAGAGTACCGCTGTTTTGTGGATAAAAACAGTGCCATCTTCTCTAGAAAGTGCGATTGATATATCTGCACTTTCTGCATCGACATTACATAACTCTTTGTAGGCGCGTGTCCAGAGTATTGCTGGCACATAACCGGGATCTAATGTAGGTTTGATTTTTGGTTTGATATTCAGTTTTGTGCTCATGCTTATATCCCTAATATGTATATAAATAATTGGTTACTATTTGTCTGATTAAATTAATGGCATATATAATATAGATGAGCGCAACGTGATGCAAGCGAAAGTGGATAAAGAATATTGGTTAGGTTATAAAACCTGCCAGATGGCGAGCCAGAATGGCATTACGAACATGGCTAGAAGGTAGCATATTAGCATGATGCTCCCCATCTTATGGTAGTCACCACCGTACGCTCTGACTTGTATGATTATTGCTGTTGCTGCGGGAGATGAAGATTGGATAATCATGAATTTGGCTAGTATGGGGTATGACTCTCTTATATTAAATATGGTTAATACGATCATGGTGATGATTGGTAAGGCGATAAATTTTACGGCAATAATTTTGGAGAGGTCAAATTTTATAGGGGTTCTACTTAATGAGATTCCACCTAAGGTTGCGCCTAGGATAAACATTGCTAGGGGGATGGTGAGTTCGCCTATAAAGCCCATGTAACTTAGTGGTGCTTCTGGTATAAAGTCACGTACACCTGTTAAGACTACTGTTATGGCTAGAATATTGGCAATAAGAGGTGGTGTTATGAATTTTCTTATATCAACTTTAGCACTATGATCGGTTGTTGCTAGATATTTGCCAAGACTCCAGAGAGTGGGGCTTACGCCTAATACAAATAGAAAGCAGTAGACAAGAAACTCGTCAGCTTGTTCAGGAAAGAGTGCTAGTCCTAGTGGAAGTACTAGGTAGTTTGCATTCTGCATGGACGCCAGTGCGAGCATGTTTTTCTTCGCCGGCAGCTCTTTCAGAAAAAGGAGACTACTTATTATTAGTCCTGAGCCAATCATGATAATGGCTAGAATCGGTAACATCCACCAGAAAGTAACTTCAGTTGGCTCAAAGTGTTGCACTATTTTAGTAAAGATAAGAAGTGGTAATAGTATTTTCACAGTTATCTGTGATAGTAGTTTAATGCTGTTTTGGGGAAGTAGCTTGGTTCTTACTAAGATGCCTGCACCTAAAGCGATGGCGAATATCTTGATTAATGCCCAGAGGACAGGTATGAATGCATTATAAAATGTAGTTATCATAATAAGGGGAGGTTTTCGGTTTTAAGTTTTAGGTGTTAGGGTTTTATTAGGCTAAGAAAGAAGGCTGCGTTAATGGGATCCCAGTCGCGCCCATCGCCGTCCTTCTCGTGTGGTGTCTCCATAATAAAAGGGATCTCTTGAAGTCGTTTGTCATTTGCAAGATTAACAAATGCTTCTTTACCAATGAAGCCGTGGCTAAGATGTTCATGGCGATCAACGCGGGTACCTATATCTTTTTTGGAGTCATTGAGATGGATGGCAAATAGATTTTTGAAGCCGATAGTATCTTCAAAGTTTTCCATTGTCTTATTGTACGCTTTGGTGGTTCTTATATCATAGCCGGCAGCGAAGATGTGGCAGGTGTCTAGACATACACCGATACGGCTTGAGTCTTCTACTTTTTCTATTATGGCGGCAATATGTTCAAATCTATGACCGATGCAGTTTCCTTGACCGGCAGTGGTTTCTAGTAGGATTCTGGTTGCACAGTTCTTTGTCTGGTTGATAATATCATTCAAACCATCGGCAATCATGTTGATTCCTTTTTCAAGGTCAGGGTTGCTGCCGGGGTGAAGAACTAAATATTCAACATCGAGCTGCTGGCAACGTTCGACATCGGAAATCATTGCAGGTATAGATTTTGCCCTTACTTCTTCTTTTCCGGCAAGATTGATTAGGTATGAGGCATGAGCAACAACATTTCTGATTTCTAATCTTTCGCGCGTCTCTTTGAAGCGTGCAATGGCATCATCGTTAAGAGCTGTTATTTTCCACTGCACTTGATTACGAACAAAAATTGCTACAGAACTGAAGTTATATGCGGCTGCTTGATCTAGGGCTTTATATAGTCCGCCGGATACGCTTAGGTGTGAGCCGAGATTCATGGTTGTTTCCTTATAATAGAATTATATTGCAAAAATCAGACAAGATAGTATAACAGTTTCTTGTTTACTGAAATCCAAATAATATTTTATTTGCTAACCTGAATGGAGATTTTTACTATGAGAATTCTATATATTGATATTGATACGTTACGTCCTGATCATCTTGGGTGCTATGGATATCATCGTAACACTTCACCAAATATTGATAAACTTGCATCTGACGGTGTTAGGTTTGATAATTGCTATGTCTCTGATGCGCCATGCCTGCCTTCAAGAGCTGCGTTATATTCTGGTCAGTGCGGTATTCGTAATGGTGTGGTTAATCATGGACATGGAGAGGCAGATTTACATATTGATCCCTCATCACGTGATTTCAAGGTGTTTTTGGACCATTATACAATGAAACTTCGTCATGCTGGATATTATCCAGTATCGGTGAGTCCTTTTGGTGAACGTCACTCGGCATTTTGGATATACAATGGATTCCGTGAGATGTATAATACAGGTAAGTCTGGGCATGAGAGTGCAGAAGATATTATGCCGACAGTGACGGACTGGCTGACACGGCGCGGTGAGGAAGATAATTGGTATCTACATGTTAACTTATGGGATCCGCATACTCCATATCGTGCGCCGGAAGAGTTTGGTAATCCATTTAAAGACGATCCCGTTCCTGAATGGATGACTGAAGAGATTAGACAGAAAACTTGGGATACTTATGGACCGGGATGTGCGCAGGAACCGGGTGGTTCATATTTGGCTGAGCGTCCTTACGCTGAGCATGAAGCGAGAATGCCTGATCAAATTGATTCGATGGAGTCGTATCGTAAATGGATTGAT
>DAOVUR010000155.1 GCA_030632465.1 bacterium
CGGAGCTTATGTAATAAAAACCTAATTCTTTTCTTCATGTTCTTCATGCGCTTCATGGTGATCTATTTTTTCTGTTTTAAATAACTCTCAACATAATCTTTAACACCATCCTCAATGGATGTCCATTTCTGATGATAACCTGCCTGCTGTAGCTTGCTGTTATCAGCTTCTGTGTGGTACTGATACTTGTTTTGTATCTCTTCTGGCATAGGGACAAATTTTATGTTTGGTTCTATCTTCATGGCGGTAAATAGTGCTTTGGCGAGATCAACCCAGCTACGTGCTTTGCCTGTGCCGCAGTTGTAAAGTCCTGATACATCTTTATTGTCATGAAAAAATAAGGTTACGGCAACGGCGTCACGTACATAGACAAAGTCACGTTCTTGTTCACCGTCGGCATATTCTGGTTTGTATGATTTGAAGAGTCCTATTTCGCCAGTTTCTAGAATTTGGGAGTATGACTTATTGATTACTGAACGCATGGGGCCTTTATGATCTTCGTTAGGGCCGTATACATTAAAATATTTAAGACCGACAATGCGGTTGAATAGTTTGTTTTCTAATGCCCACATATCGAACATCTGCTTGGATTCACCGTAAAGGTTGAGTGGCTTGAGTGATGGTGTCATCTCGTCTGAGTCACTATATCCGAGAGTGCCATCACCATAGGTTGCAGCACTTGATGCATAGATGAAGCGGGTATCGTTCTGTAAAGACCATTCGCATAGCTCTTTTGTGTAGCGGAAATTGTTATCTTGAAGATACTCTTCGTCGGTTTCTGTGGTAGAACTACATGCACCAAGATGGAGCACTGTTTCTGCAACGGGAATTTCTCCCTTATGCATTTTTTCACGAAAATCAACTTTATCCATATATGCTGAATATGTGAGTGCGACAAGATTTTTCTCTTTAGCTGGTGTGAGATTGTCAACTACTAGGATATCAGTTTCACCACGCTTGTTGAGTTCGGCTACTATGTTGCTGCCGATAAGTCCGGCACCGCCTGTTACTATAAATTTCATATTGTTGCTTTCTTTTTACTGATTCTTGTAACCATGAAGAGCATCCGCCTTCTCAAAAGATACGGCGTGACAAGTGAAGTTCATGGAGGTATAACGGAATGATGAACTCTGAACGATGAGCGATGAATGACAGAGGTTTTTAATTCGATGTTGAATGTTGAATGTTGGATGTTGGATGTTCATATTCTCTCTTTTTCTTCCTGCTCTTCATGGTAGAGTTTTTTGATTTTTTCAGCAATATTAGTTGTGGATAATCCTTCAACTAGTGGGGCCAGTACAACTTTTCCGCCATTTGCCTCAACAACTTCTCGGCCGCTAACGTAATGCGCCCAGTCTTCCCCTTTAACAAGAACATCAGGAATGATCTTTTCGATAATAGGTTTTGGTTCATCTGTATCAAATATCACAACGTAATCTACCATCTCTAGAGCGGCGAGTACGAGGGCGCGTTCTGCTTCTGGTACAAATGGTCGTGTTGGGCCTTTGTTTGCTTGGATCGAAGAGTCGGAGTTTATTCCGACAACAAGCGCATCGCCTTGTAGGCGTGAGAATGTTAGGTAGTCAATATGGCCAGCATGTAGGATGTCAAAGCAGCCGTTCGTAAATACTAACTTCTGCCCATTAGCACGTAGTTTTTCACGCGTAATGATCATTTCATCTAAATCAAGAATCTTTGCTTTATAATCTCTTAAAGTCATAATAGTAATTAAGTTATTAGTGTTCATTAATCAGTGGTCGCTATAATAGAGGCGAAGTGAGTTAGTAGTCAAGAATGAAGAAAAGTGGATAGGCGGTTCGTTTTATATATTTGGGTAGACTCCCTCGGCAATATTGTGTCGCTACATTGCAACTTTTGGGTGTTATTGTCGGGTACGCGGATGTTGTTTATGGTATTTCCAGGTTGGCTTGACATAAAATTTGACTTCACTTTGAGACGTGATATTATCTCGTGAGTGTTGTGAGAATCAAATGCGGGCGCGCTGTTGTAATCGGATGTAAATACCGGAATTTAGGAGTGTCGCCAATTTACTAACATGGGGGAGAGGTTCATTTATTACCCATGTTATCAACTAGAAATGGAGAGACTAGGCCGGTCAGATAAGTCAATTAACAATTATAACGATTAATTAATCAAATAAGAATAAGGATATAAATGAGCAAACAGATATTAATGACAGGTAAGAGTATTCTCGTGTTGGTAATCTTTTTTTTAGCTATTACTGTAGCAATAAGCGAAGAAGTTATGGTTGATGATAATACAGTTAATCCTACTGCTGTAGGGCGCCTGTACCATACTTTAGCGGAGAAAAAGAAACCAACAGGTATTATCTTAATGCCGGGGGTTACTATGGGTGTCTTGGTTGAAACAGAAGCTGGATATGAAAAACAAGGTGATAACTCTAGTAGTGATTTAAACCTTTCTACATTCGGTATGGGAATCGATGCTGAACTTCAGGAAGGTATAGAGGGACATGTTTATTTTCTGTGGGAAGATGGAGATGATGCTATTGATATTGACGAAGGTTATATCAAGTTAGGAAGCACAGAAGAGATCCCTTTCCATGTTCAAGCTGGTAGAATGTACCTTCCTTTTGGTGTGTATCATAGTCACTTTGTGAGTGATCCTATGACTTTGGATCTTGGGGAATCTAGAAAGGAAGCCTTGTTATTAGGTTATGATACTGATTTTATTCAGCTATCAGCTGGTGCATTCAATGGCGAATTCGATAACCCTGACAATGATCATATCAATGATTTCGTTGCCGCATTAACAATTACACCGGTGGAAAGTGTTGAAGCTGGTATTTATTGGATCTCTGATTTGGGAGAAGCAGGCGGACTGGAAGATATTTTGCACGAGAATATTGATGCTACAGATGAGAAGCCTGCGATAAAGTATAACTCCGTAAATGGTTATGGTGGATATGTTCATGTAGAAAAGGGGATTGTTACCGTAGATGTTGAATATATTGCCGCGGTAGGTAAGTTTGATGTAGGTATACTTCAAAATATATCGGTTACTCCAAAAGCCTGGAATGCTGAAGTAGCTGTTGCTGTACGCAATAGTATAGAGCTGGCAGCTAGAATTGAAGGTTCAGATGACTTTGTAGGCATGCCTGAGGTACAGTACGGTATTGCTGGTACTTACGGATTTACCGATAACGTAGTTGTAACAGTGGAATATCTGCGTGGAGAATTTGATGATGATGCTCCTGGGCGTGATATAGTAACAGCTCAGTTAGGCATGGCGTTTTAAGTTCATATGTAAGTTTATAATTTGTATTGATGATTCTTCTGGAAAGATTAATACTTGAGTCTCATGATGAATGGTATATATAATTTTGAGGAGTTGTGAAATGAGTGAACAGAAACGGGTATTGGTGTTGTCGGTAAGTTCGGGGAGTGGGCATACGCGCGCGGCACAGGCGATTGAGGCTTATTGTGATTCTCATGAATTAACATTTGTGGAGCATGTTGATACTTTGAAATATGCTGATAAGCTTTATCATACGGCATACGCTGATGCTTATGAGAAGATTGTTAAGGAAGCACCAATGTTGTGGGGCTACTTTTTTGAGAAGACGGATGAACCTGGCAAGACTGATAAGATGCGGCTCTTGCTGGATCGTATTCACATGCGTGCTTTTAGTAAGATGTTAAAGAAGTATCAACCTGACCTAGTGGTTTGCACTCATTTTATGCCAGCTGAGATTGTTGCACGACTAGTGCGTAAGGAGCGGCTCAAGACTAAGTTGGCAATCGTAGTGACAGATTTTTACGTGCATGCCATGTGGTTGACTCGTGGCTGTGATCACTATTTTGTGGCGCTAGAGGAGTCGAAGGCGTATCTATCTCTTCTGGGATATCCCGAGGAGGGGATCACTGTAAGTGGTATCCCGATTGACCCGAAGTTTACTGAGCGGTATGACCGTGATCAACTACGTGCGGCGTATGGTCTTGATCTTAATCGGCCTGTCGTATTATTGTCGGCAGGCACTTTTGGAATGGATGCCGCATTTAAAGCGGTGGAGTCATTAGTAACCTTAAAGACCGCATGTCAGATTGTCGTGGTGTGCGGACGTAATGATGATCTTAAGAGTAAGGTTGATCAGTTTGTGGAGCAGCATGTGGGTGGTAATGTGAGTTTTCTGGTGTTGGGATATACGACAGAGATGCATAAGTTGATGGCCATGGCTGATCTGTTTATTGGCAAGCCTGGTGGCTTGACAACTTCTGAATGTCTTGCGATGGGGCTACCGATGGTTGTCTTTAATCCTATTCCTGGGCAGGAGGAACGTAATAGTGACTTCTTGTTAGAAAATGGGGCTGCGATTAAGTGTGGTGATCTGGCGATGATGTCTTTTAAGATTGATCGTCTGTTGCAGGATCCGGAACGGTTACGGAGTATGCAGGATAGTGCATCTAAACTGGGGTTTCCGGCGGCGGCTGAGTGCGTGGTGGAAACATTGCGAACGCGGTATACGGAAAAAACGGTGAAGGATGACCTGAACGCTGAAGTTTGAACGATGAACGATGAAAATGCGGTGCGCTATGAATCAAGGGTAAAGTTATAAGGGTAAAGGGTGAAAGGGAAACGGTGCGCTATGAAAGATTATGCAACGAATGAGGAACCCAGCGAATCTGCTCTACGGTGCGGTGCGGGATGAAAAGATGATTTTTTACTGAGGACTGAGGACCGTAGACCGTGAACTATTTTTAATGGTACGAAATCAAGAAATAAGGAAAAGAAAATACGAACGACCAACCTGCCCGCATTGCTGCGCAAAGCGATGCAGGCGGGCTATGAACGTCCAAGAAAAAATTATGAATGAACAACAATCAACAACCACAACATCTAATAAGATACAATCTCCAGATAGTTTAGCATTCGAACTTTC
>DAOVUR010000123.1 GCA_030632465.1 bacterium
CAGTCATCTGGAAACCTTACAAAAAGACAGGGCAGCATTAGCCAAACTTCGAAGAGGCATAGGCAGCACTTATGGCGATGTTGAGATGTATCCTTATGTGGTTCATTTTTTGCCCAAAGAGGAATATCTTGCACGTCTAGCAACGGAATCGCCAGTCACGCTATTTGCCTCAGGCTTATCGGGCTTTACAGCTAAGCTAGGCTTGCCGTCCGCTGTTGGTATGACATTTGCGGCATTGGCAATATCTGCATTTATGCTTACAACGTTGGATACAGCCACACGGTTGGCTAGATTTACGTGGCAGGAGATCTTTTTACCTCGCGCTAATGGCGAGCAGGGTAAGGTGAGTCGGTTATTTTCTAACCCATTTGTGGCAACCGTTATTAGTGTTGCGTTGTCAGGATATATGGCGTTTAGTGGCAGTGCAAATCAGATATGGCCGGTTTTTGGCGCATCCAATCAGATGTTGGCGGCTCTTACCTTACTAGTTGTTACATTGGTATTGGTCAAGCGTAAGGCGAATTTCTGGATTGCGCTTATTCCGATGTTTTTCATGACAACAATAACAATTTGGGCATTAATACATCTTGTGCGAATTAACTTCGGTACTAATAATGTGCTTCTTGTTGCAACGGCTTCGCTTCTTGTTATGGCGCTTATATTGGCAGGTAAGGCTGTTTGGTCACTTATTCCCAAAAAATATTAATAAAATTGTGCTGTAAGGTTGCAAAATCATCAGAATTAGTGATAATAACCGGTTTTGAGTGGCAAAAGCATAAATCAAGCAGAAACTAGGAGTATAGAAGTGGCCAAAGAATTAGCATTTGTGATGATTAATCCCTATACGCTATCCAAGTCTAGAACTGGTGGTGTAATAGCACGCTGTGTTGGGCGGACTGATTTAGATTTAGTTGGTGCACGAATGTTTGCCCCTTCCGAAGAGCTTATTAACGAATATGTTGAGCTTATCAGGAGCCATGAACAGGATTCCGTAGTAGGGCAGATGATTGTTGATTATGTAAGTAAATATTATCGTCCTGATGCCGCCACTGGTAAACCTAAACGCGTGATGTTGCTGATGTTCGAAGGTGAAGATGCTGTAAATAAGATTTGGCATATTGCTGGCAGCTCAACAAAGAATATGTATAGTGGACTCACGATCAGAGACACGTATGGTGATTACATCTTAAATGATGATGGTACAGTTCACTATTATGAACCAGCTGTACTTGTTGCTCCTACAGTAAAACGTGCTGAGGCCACTCTAAGATTGTGGTCAAAATATTCTGCTGAATGTGGTGGTATTGTTAATGCTGCTGTTGATGTGTCGGGCGATAGTGATACGGAACGTACACTGGTTATGCTTAAGCCTGATAACTTCCGTTTTCCAAGCTTACGAGCAGGTAATATTATCGATATCTTATCGCGTTCTGGCTTACGTATTATTGGCGCAAAGAAATTTACAATGACCGTGCCGCAAGCGGAAGAGTTTTACGGGCCTGTTGTTGAAGCACTTACTGATAAATTTGAAATGATAGGCTCCGCACGTGCCGCAAGCGCACTATCCAAGGAATTTGGGTTTGATGTTTCTGAGGATGATACAAAAGAGCTTTGTCGTAAACTAGGTTTCAAATTTGCAACAGCTCAGTTTTCTAATATCGTGAAGTTTATTACGGGGCTTACGCCAGCAGAATACAAGAGTAAACTTGCATCATCAGAAGCTAATGGAGAAGAGTTCAAGTTCGAAGGTTGCTTAGCATTAGTTTATGAGGGTAAAAATGCTATCAAGACAATAAGAGATCTTCTTGGACCTACTGATCCTAGTAAAGCAGAGCCAGGCTCAGTTAGAAAAGAATTTGGTAGTGATATCATGGTTAATGCTGCACATGCATCAGATTCAGTAGAGAATGCACAGCGCGAAATGAAGATTATTGATATCGCAGGTGATGTTATTACATCTTTAGTTGAAAAACATTACGGAAAAAAGTAATTTAGTAGAGGCTCTTGCAAAACTATCATCCCCAACGGGCTTGCCTGTCGTGAGCTTGTCGAACCGGTCCCGTTGGAATGGACGATTTTTTGTTAAAAATAGTTGTTTTTAACAAATCTTATTCACCAATGACGCGAGGTCATTGGGGTTTTGCAATATCCTCATTAGTTAATAATAAAAATAGGTGAATAAATATGTCAGAACTTACAATAAACAAAAGAATTGCATCGATACCGGCATCAGTAACTTTAGGTGTTACAAGTAAAGCCAAAGCTATGAAAGCTGCGGGAGAAACTGTTTACAGCTTTGCTGCTGGTGAACCTGATTTTGATACGCCAGAACATATCAAAGCCGCCGCTGTGCAGGCATTAGCTGATGGACAGACTAAATATGCACCTGTTCCAGGATTACCAGCATTACGTTCTGCTATATCAAATAAGCTTAAAGTGGAAAACGGACTTAACTATGCGCCTGAGCAAATTGTTGTAAGTTGCGGTGCTAAGCATTCGCTATTTAATATTATTGTGGCATTATGCGATGAAGGCGAAGAAGTTATTGTGCCTACACCATACTGGCTGAGCTATCCGGAGATGATTCGTGTTTCTGGCGCAACACCGGTATTTGTTCGTGCTAGTCAGGATAATGATTATAAGATGACACCTGAAGAGTTTGAGGCTGCAATCACACCAAAGACAAAAGCTATTATCTTCAATAGCCCATCAAACCCAATTGGTGTTGTATATAATCGTAGTGAGATTGAAAAACTTGTGGAAATAGCTCTGCGTCATAATGTTTATATCATTGCTGACGAGATCTACGAAAAACTTCTTTATGATGGTGCAGAACATGTTAGTCCAGGAAGTTTATCACCAGAAGCACAAGAGATGGTTATAACAGTGAATGGATTTAGCAAAGCATACTCCATGACAGGTTGGCGTCTTGGTTACTTTGCGGGACCGCAGAAGCTTGTTAAGGCTGTTAACGCGCTACAAGGGCATAGCACTTCATCGCCTAGCACCTTTTCTCAGTACGGTGCTGTTGCCGCACTTGAAGGGCCGCAAGATTGCCTGAAAGAGATGGGAGTAGCATTTGCCGAGCGTCGCAACTACATCTATGATCGTGTTTCTGCTATTGATGGTATCACCTGTGTTAAACCTGGCGGCGCATTTTATGTTCTTCCTGATATTTCTAAGTTTGGTCTTGATTCAGTAGCCTTTGCCGAGAAGCTGCTTACAGAAGAAGGCGTAGCAGTAGTGCCAGGCGCACCATTTGGTGTTGATGGTAACGTGCGCTTGTCTTATGCATGTAGCATGGAAAATATCGAAAAAGGCCTCGATGGTTTCGAGCGATTTATCAAATCTTTATAAAAAGTTTCTTAATATATAAGAAAACCTTTGACAATATAGGTGCGTCTATTTAACAATGCGCGTCTTCATTGATTGGGCGAGTGGTGAAATTGGCAGACACGCTAGATTTAGGATCTAGTGCTTCACGGCTTGCGGGTTCGAGTCCCGCCTCGCCCACCATGCTTCGCTCTTCGAGCTACGCATGGCGCAGCCATAAGGGCGTATTTTATGTATTACGTTGAAAAATACCTCAAATCACATTCCGACAAAGCCTTTACTAATAAACGATTATTATATTAGCTTTTATCTGTTACGTTTATATTTCACAGAGTAAAGTTTAAGTTGTCTCTGCACTACGGCGATGATTGGTTGAAAAAAGGGGAATATGAGTAAAAAATTAATACGTAATAGTACAGTGGAGTTTCTGGCCTTTATGGGGTTAACCTCCTGGGAAAATAGTCCTGATGGAAATTTTTTTAAATCAGATGTTTCTATTGCCAAGAATTACCTCGTACAAGATGAGCTCAGTTCGTTAGGGACTTGGACTTAGCGGAAAATAGAGGTAATTAATGCTTGTCATTACCCTTATTACTGCTATTGTTACCTCTATTTGAGAGGAGTTGAGAATGAAGTCTTTAACAGTTGAGTTTCTTAATAACCTACATTTGACTCCTGAACAAGGGGCATCTTTGGCAAAACTTGGGGAGTATAAAGGAAAGCAGGAGTTGTTTTTCCGACAAACTCCTGAATCGCTGGAGACGCTACGTCAGAGGGCTATTGTCGAATCCAGTGAGTGTTCAAATCGGATGGAGGGTATAACGGCATCGCACAAACGTATTGCTGAACTTATATTAAGAGACGCAGAACCCAAGGATCGGTCGGAACAGGAAATAGCCGGTTACCGTGATGCATTAAGTTTGATTCATGAGTCTGCAACTCATATCCCGTATTCTGTAAATGTCTGTCTGCAACTACACACAATGCTTTACAGTTATCTTCCTCAGGATGGTGGGCGGTGGAAGATGACAGATAATGAGATTATTGAGCGTGGCTTGGATGGTGCTATTGAACGTGTTCGTTTTAGAACAGTCAGTGCTGTGGCGACTCCCCAGGCCATGGTCGGTTTGGAACAGAATTATGCTGCTGCACTAAATGAATATGCAAAAGAACCTTTGCTGGTTATCCCGCTTACCATTTTGGATTTTCTTTGTATTCATCCTTTTAGCGATGGAAACGGACGTGTATCACGTTTGCTTACACTGTTGTTGCTTTATCATTTCGGTCATGATGTTGGTCGTTATATTAGCTTAGAGCGAATATTTGAAGAGTCAAAAGAGACTTACTATGAATCGCTGGAAGCAAGTTCGCAGGGATGGCATGAGGCAAAACATAATGTTCACCCATGGTTTAACTATTTTTGGGGTGTATTGATCAAAGCATACAAAGAGCTTGAAGAGCGTGTAGGAACGCTGAATAGTGGAAGGGGTTCCAAAACTGAACATATTAAGTTTGCAGTCTCTCGACGTGTTGCCCCTTTTGCCATTTCGGATATTGAATCTGACTGTCCCGGTATCAGCCGTGATATGATTCGCGTGGTTCTCCGCCAAATGCGGGACACGGGAGTTCTTCGCTCAGAAGGCAGAGGGCCTGGAGCACGATGGGTGAAGATCAATTAGCGCTGGAGTTTATGCTTTCAGATTGAAGCCGCTATCTGAAAGATCATAAATAAAAATAGCGGTAAGCAAAAGGAGATAGGTCATGGAAGAAACAAAAGTAAATATGCCGTTGCTTGGAGATGCATTTCCCGAGTTAAAAGTACAGACAACACACGGTCCAATGAATATCCCTGGTGATATGAAAGGTGACTGGTTCGTTTTGTTTAGTCATCCAGCTGACTTTACGCCTGTTTGCACCACGGAGTTTGTTGCCTTTCAAAAACGATATGAGGAGTTCGAGAAACTGGACTGCAAGTTGATTGGTATGTCGATTGACCAGGTTTTCTCTCACATTAAATGGGTACAGTGGATCAAGGAAGAACTTGATGTTGAAATCACATTTCCCATTGTTGCGGCTAACGATGCAGTTGCGCTGAAACTGGGTATGTTGCATCCCGGTAAGGGAACCAATACTGTACGAGCAGTGTTTATTGTTGATCCTGAAAGTAAAGTGCGTCTCATTATGTACTATCCGCAAGAAGTCGGTAGAAATATGGATGAAATTGTCCGTGCAGTCAAAGCGCTGCAAATATCGGACCAACAAGGTGCAGTGGCTGCTGGTTGGCCCGATAATGAGTTGATAGGTGATAGAATCATTATGCCACCGGCAACAAATCAAGCAGATGCAGAAAAACGCCTTGAAAAGTCAGATGCATTTGAATGTTTTGATTGGTGGTTCTGCCACAAACCATTAGAATAGTGAGTCTAACCAAGCCTTCGAGCGTGCTCCTTCTGGGTCGCTCAAGGCGAACGGTGAAAGAAAAAATGAAACTATTTTATTCCATAGTTGTGTTGGCTGTAGGTTTTACTGGGTGCATCAGCATCCCTAAGCCTTCAGCCGATCATAGTCCATTTGTATATCCGC
>DAOVUR010000175.1 GCA_030632465.1 bacterium
AGCTACACCGTAACAGTAGGTGAAACTGCGCCAACGCTCTTCTATCGTGTTATAGTTGAACAGTAGACTGAATTGAACGATGAAGTCTGAACGATGAGCGATGAAGTCTGACGATGAGCGATGAAATATGAAATATGAACGCTGAGCTTGAGCGCGGACGATCTGCCCTTTTAACTCCTAATCGTACTCACTAGCGTCCCATAGGGACGCTTAGGATTTAGCATTTTAGGCTGTAGGCTATAGGGACAAGTAGATTATTTTACTCCAATAATTACCAAACGTATATTATCAAGACAGGATATAAAAGCGTCATTTTCCTAATAGTCTACAGTCTACAGCCTATCAACCTGCATCCTATGAGTGAAGCGAATCCTTTCAGGCATCTGTGCGAGTTGTTTTTTACAGGGCAAAATATCTCAATATAGTGAAAAGATGGTGGTTAGCGTAGAGCCAGCAAAGAAGTAGCTATTGTTGTGCATGGATAGAAAAACCTTTATTTTATAAAAAATTGTTGTTATCCCCCAAATTATAGTAGACAAGACATGCGTAATAGAGGATTATAAGTATTATATAAATCTAATAGTAGGATAATATTTTATTTGCGTGTAGATAAGTATGGATATTTTATGAAGGATATATTAGGGAAAAATTATAAAAGTGCTTCGCAGGTGACTGCTGAAAAAATCAAAAAATTAATTTCGAGAAACTATGATGTTGGGGATATTCTTCCCGCACATCGTGATTTAGCTGTGCAGTTTTCGGTTGGGCATGTCACGGTGACGAAAGCAATGAAAACTCTTTCTGCGCAACGAGTCGTAAAACCAGTTCGCTGCAAAGGGACGGTTGTTATGCGGCGTCCGAGTTCTGAAGTGCCTGCCTTGTCGCAGATTGCATATATGCCTAAAAGTGGTTTGAGTGCGCTTTTTGTTGCTTATAGAGGGCAGATGATGGCCGGTCTTGGACATAAGATGGATAATAGCAGGATGAATCTTATGTTGTTTCATTATGAGCATAAGTATCGTGATGCCGTACCTATGGAGGACGTTTTACCTGTGGCGGATGCTATTGTGCTAGAGGGTATAACAGATGATGATGTTGTGAAGGAGTATCTTGCTATGGGGTTACCTGTTGTTTGTATTGATCATTATTCACAGGCCACTGGTGTTGATACTGTTGTGTGTGATAATTTTGCGGCGGGGCATAGAGTGGTTAAGCATCTTGCTGAGCTAGGGCATAGGCATGTGTCGTATGTACGTCAATCGCCAAATATATCATGTGATTCTGATAATGTAGAGCGTTTGGCAGCTTTTGAAAAAACTGTTAGGCAGTTGCAGTTAATGTGTGGACCGATATTTAGCGTGGATAGTTCTGATAGGTTGAGCGGTAAGGAGGTGGGGGATTCGATTGTTGATATGCTGCGATCTTTAAAGAATCCACCAACAGCAATTGTTGCGTCTGATGAAAGGGTGGCAGAGTGGCTGATTGGTGTGTGCCATAATGCTGGTATCGAGGTGCCTCGTGATTTATCTGTAGTGGTGATTGCGCAGCATGATCGTGGTGGATTGCATGATCATAGTGGGTTTCATAAAGTTAACTATATTACTGGGTGTATTATGGGATTTCGTGATATGGGTATTAAAGCTATAGAAACATTAGAACGTAGATGCCATGAGCCTAATGCTGCCCCATTTCTTGTTAGGGTAGGATTTGAATTTACTGAAGGATGTACGTGTAGAGCAGTTGGTAGTAAACAGTAAAAAATGGAGCTGTTCAAAGTTCTATAAAAAACAATGAAAGCTAAAAACTTGTGATAGAAGCAAATATAGATTAAGGAGAAGTAATGAGTAAGTTAAACAAAATATTACTAGCATTATTAATTTCCACTAATATCAGCATGGGTGCAGCAAAGTTTACAGAAAAACCTAAAGCTACACTCAAGAATGGAAGTGTGAAAATATCATTTGCAGTTAATGAATCTACTGATGTCGAAGTTGCCATTATGGACAACGAAGGCAAGACCGTGCGACGTCTCGCTGCCGGTATGCTGGGGGATAACCCACCGATCCCATTCCAAAAAGGACTATCGCAGAACATCATGTGGGATCTACGTAACGATGCCGGAAAAAAAGTTGAGAAAGAACTATCTGAATACAAAATTGATGTTCGTCTTGGTATAGAAGGAAAACTACATAAAATCATGGGCTGGTCAGGTCAGAAAACTACAAGTATTGTAGGATTAACAACTGGTCCTGACGGAACACTCTATGCAATTCAAGCAGATTCACTCTACGGTCACCGCACAACCTGGCTCATAACCGCCTTTGATCGTGACGGCAAATATCTACGTCAAGTCTTTCCCGGCCCTGCCAATCTGCCAGCTGAAAAACGTGAAGGATGGCCTAGAATCACGCTTGATGACGGCCAAGAAGTACCTATAGTTTTTCACCAGCTCACACACTCAACATATCCCAATGCCTTATTTATGGGCCGTATGTTTCCTGTAGTAACAAGTAATGATCAGTTGGTACTTTTTGGTGGCACCGGAAAAGCAGGCGGTATAAAATATCCTGATGTCCGCGGTAAACAACGTCGACTTTTAACACTCGGCACAGACGGGAGCGTACCGAAAAACTGGCTCGGACCAGAAGTATGCCCGCTAATCGGTGCACCTGGACGAACAGCACTATCACCTGATGAGAAATATATCTATATTACGGGTATCACTGATGTAGGCAAAAAGGGGAAGGGACATGCCAATGTTGTATATAAAGTAGCACTGGATGGATCAATCCCTGCTGAGATATTTATTGGGAAATTATTTGAAACCGTACCGGGAAAATCAGGCCTTAATGATCCAGAAGGCATTGCGGTAGATAAAGCAGGAAACATCTTCATTGCCGACTATGGCAATAATAGAATTGCTGTATTCAAGCCGGATGGTTCCTTCCTAGACGAGATCCCTGTAGATACTCCAGATCAAGTATTGGTCAGCCACAAAACAGGATCAATCTACATTCTATCTATAGACAAACATAAGATGGGCCTTTCCACTGTTCACTGGCTCACACCAGCTCATAACTGGCGGTTCAAAAGTTTGGTCAAGATGGATAGTTTAAAAAACAAAAAAGTCATAGCCACTCTAGATTTTAAGCCCAAAAACCGTACTGGCGGCGGCCCAGTTATAACATTAGACGAAACTGGGGATATTCCAATTCTATGGGCTGCTGGACTAGATAAGGCTCGTAATGCAGGTATAACAAAAATCCTTGATAAAGGTGACCAACTGGAGTATTTAGGCGAAGTAGTACAAGCTGCATATAAAGCAGAAAAAGCACAAGCTCTGGATATGATTGGCGATGTAAGTGTGATTGGAAACCGAGTAACTTCTGGGTTCCCCGCCTACGGCCACACTGTTAATGCCGCACCTTCATACGACATTGAAACTGGTAAATATATTTCCAACTATTCAACCAAAAAAACCGACGGAAAAACTGAGAACGTATGGGATCTTCTCTATGGTGAGATAACTACCGGCAAGGACGGCAACGTATATGCCCGTGCAAAATCAAAGTATGTCCGCCGTTATGATATCGAAGGCAATCAACTTCCGTTCGCTGCTACCGGCAATAACACACTAACAAACCTCTGGCATGGCCATACCCGTGAAGCAGGAATCTTTATTGATAAAACCGGCTCTATTTATGTGCCGTCAGCAATAAAAAGTCGTGCCATAAACGATATACATGTAAAAGTCTTTAATTCCGACGGTAATATACAAAATGAGTCAGCTCTTCATGTACAAAATTCCAGAATGGGAGGTATCGTTACCGATAGTAAAGGTAACATCTACATTGGCGCACAAGCAGTGCCAAAAGACTCCCGTATCCCAAAATGGTTTTCCGAAAAGTTGCCGCCAGATAGTGAGCATCATCATCCTGGCAACGCCTACAAGCAGTACGGATCGCTCTTTAAATTTCCACCTACTGGTGGCTCAATTTTGCTTGACCCAGCAGGCGCGTATACTGCAATTGCATCGTACAAGCATAAGTTTGTATCAGTCAACAATGCACTTTGGAATAAACGTTTCGGTTATATAGGAAGTCACGGTAAAGAGGCTGGCTGCCACTGCGAAACATCAAGGTTCGACATTGACGGATACGACCGAATTTTTGTGCCTGATCTATTCCGCTTCCGGATCTACGTACTCGATAGTGCCGGCAACGAGATCACGCACTTCGGTAGCTACGGCAATATGGATAGTCGCGGACCAGGCAGCCCTGTTCCAGAGCCTGCAATAACCTTTGGCTGGCCACTTTCTGTCGATTGCGCGCAAGATAAAGCATTCATAGCAGATCTGGTAAACAAACGAGTTGTATCCGTAAAGTTTGACTATGCCACAACAGAAAGTTGCCAGATCAAGTAAGCACATAAGTATAAATGAAGCGCGTAGTTACTGTGTGTCCCACGTTTTACGAGATGGGCATTTCGGCTTCGCGCAATGACCAGTTGATTAGGATTAGGAAAAAATGGGTAATATTGCTCGCCTTAGATGAGCGTATTTACCAGTTAAATGAATAGTTTACAGAGTTAGA
>DAOVUR010000264.1 GCA_030632465.1 bacterium
TCCGTAATTCGTAATTCTTTTCTAATAGAGCCAGCGCTTGATGCCGCCTTCAGGCCCCAACAGAACACCGCGACGACGAAATGCCCAGCACATATATGATATCGAAACAAAAAACGACGCCGGCAACCTGCTTAACGCCCCAACTTTAACGCCCAGCAGAGTTGTCTTCCCGCCCATACCCATTGGACCAATATCCAACTGCTGCGCCTCTTTAAGTATTCTATTTTCAAGACGCGCAATCACCTTAACGGGCGACTTATCACTTAATTTCCGCTGAAACTGCTCCTTAGAGTGCGCATAACCTGTTGCGCGATCACCACCAATACAGACTCCCAATACGCCCGGCGCGCAACCATACCCCTGCGCCCGCCACACTGCATCTAGCACACACTTCCGAACACCATCAAGATCACGACCAGCATCCAGATCAGTGTCAGGCAAGCTGTACTGCACACCCACATTTTCGCAGCCGCCACCTTTCATAACCAAGATAACCTCTACTGTTTTACGAGCACCCTGCTCAAAATGAAATACTGGTGCCGAATGAGCAATATTCGTCTCGATAGATGCACCAGTAACAGAATCGATTGTATTCTGACGCAAATACCCTTTTCTAGTAGCCTTAGCAACTGCCACCCGTGCTTTAGCCGCCAACATATTGGTATCAAAACCAACAGGGACTTTAAAATAGAATATCAATGTGCCCGTATCCTGGCATAACGGAAGATCATTCTCACGAGCAGATGCTATATTTTCCATGATAACCGAAAGACTCCAATGGGCGCGACTACCTTTCTGCTCACGATTATATGCTCGCTTCAGATAGCTCTCAACGTCATTAGGCAGATCCGTTGAAGTCCGCCTAATCAACTCAAATATATTCTTTTCCCAATGCTTAGGTCTCATATCTATTCCTAAATGCCATTCTTATCAGCTTTCTCACACGATGTCTTCTGCCCCAGCGAATGGTGATACTCTTTGCACGCCTCACAGTCACCATGCCTAGTACAACCCGGATAAGTGCATGGACAATCTTCATTAATAATTTTATCACTATCCATGACTACACACCCGCTCTTTCTTTCAACTTATCAAGCAGTTCATCCGCAACATCCAAAGAACCAAAACCTCTACCCAACCTTATTGCAGGATTAACATCACCATGAAAATCTGAGCCGCCAGTAATAAGAAGGTTAAACTCTGCCGCCAACGATAAATACTGCTTACGCAGATAGTCTGCATGCATCGGATAGTGAATTTCAATCCCATCAAGTCCCATTTCACTTAACTCACCAACATAATTTCTAAGCGCCGCCTTACCTAAATCCAATGTATAAGGATGTGCAAGCACCGACACTCCACCAGCCGACTTAATCATTGCGACACTTTTTTCTGGCAACAACCGAAATCTATCAGCATAAGCAGGCTTACCTTTAGCAAGATACTGATCAAATGCCTGCTGCTTATTTTTCACAAACCCCTTTTCAATCATAGCCATCGCAAAATGCGGGCGCCCCACCACATCATCACCAGCAAAACCAAGCACCTCATCCCACGTCAACTCACAACCAAGCTCATTAATCTTTCCTAGAATCTGCTTATTGCGATACTCACGCCCATCCCTAATTGGTAACAACTGCTCTTCTAAACCCGCATCTGTATGATCAACATAATATCCCAGCATATGCAACGTACCTTTCGGCACATCAGAACTGATCTCAATACCAGGAACACAAGTTAGAGCATCATCATTATACTCCTCATTAGCAGACACAAAATCAGCAACACCACCAGTAGAATCATGATCAGTCAATGCCAACGCAGTCAATCCAGCATCGCGCGCCATAACTACAAGCTCGCCAGGCGTATATGTTCCATCAGAAAAAGTTGAATGACAATGTAGATCTATCATCTATTCCTCTTCCCAATATGTTGCACGTGATTCAGGTGTCTCATATACACTTATGCGGTATATCTTATAAGTTTCACAATTAAGCTTCTTCGAGAGATATTTATAGAAGAACTTTGCAATGTTTTCTGAAGTTGGATTATTAACCTTAAACTCATCCAATGTATTCAACTCCACATGATCACACTTCTCAATAATTCCTGCTATCGCACCCTTTAGCTCCTTAAAATCAGCAAGAATCCCAATATCATTCAACTCACTGCCACGCACAAACACTTCCACATCCCAATTATGCCCATGCAACACAGCACATGCACCAGGATACTCCACCAGATGATGCGCTGCCGAAAATCTTGTCTTAACACTTAACTCAAACATTTTTAATCCTTTTCTTTACATACAAAGAGTATGGTATAAAACTAATTTAAGAACACTTCGACTATGCTCCGTGCTCGCAAAGAACACCGATTAACGAATAACGAAGTTATTCTTCATTTCATTCCTAAATCTAAAATCGTTAATCCTTGTTCGATATTCATTTTTTTCTGAATTATATATTCTATAAAAATATCACACCGCAGGTGCAATCACTATTCATTATTCACTATTCACTGTTCACTATCTATTTATAGCAGCTCTTTACCTGATCAATCGTCACGCCAGCAACCTATACCGCAATGACCGTAGCACCGTGACCAGTATGCTCAATTGCCGTACGCCACAGCGCAAACCTCTTCTCTAAAGGGACAGAACCACCATTACTAATCAACTCAGCAACA